>JAFAQI010000151.1 GCA_019246495.1 Frankiales bacterium
GCTGGCGATCGAGCTCGCGGGCTCGGTCCCGATGGTCTGGGGTGCCGGTGTGGTCGGACCGGTGTCGGCGTACCGCTTTGCCTGTCAGCTCGCGGAGAACGCGAAGACGCCGTGCGTGCAGGGCGCGCTGCCGGAGGCGCACCACAACCAGGTCGTCGCCTTCGAGAGCGCTCTCCTCTCCGGTGACGACGGCGACTTCTTCCGGGACCGCGTCGACGAGCCGGAGTCAACGCGGTTGCGGCTCGTCGTCGTGCACGACGACGACGGCGACGACGAGAGCAAGCAGCGGGTCAGCGCGTCCGTCGAGCTCGCGGAGGCGCATGCCCTCGCGGTCTCGCGGCTGACCTCGTCCGGGACGTCCGCGGTCGAGCGGCTCGCGTCACTCGTCGGCCTCATCGACTACGCGACGGTCTACGTCGCGCTGGGCGCGGGAGTCGACCCGACACCGATCGCGCCGATCGACGAGCTGAAGTCGGCGCTACGGCGGGAGAGCGGCGCTCTCCCGTAGGCTTGACCGCATGGACTTCAAGGTTGCGGACCTGTCATTGGCCGAGTTCGGCCGCAAGGAGATCACCCTCGCCGAGCACGAGATGCCCGGACTGATGGCCATGCGGGACGAGTACGGCGCGAGCAAGCCGCTCACCGGCGCCCGGATCACCGGCTCCCTGCACATGACGGTCCAGACCGCGGTCCTCATCGAGACCCTCGTCGCGCTCGGCGCCGAAGTCCGCTGGGCTTCCTGCAACATCTTCTCGACGCAGGACCACGCCGCCGCGGCCGTCGTCGTCGGCCCGGACGGCACTCCCGACAACCCGCGCGGCGTCCCGGTGTTCGCCTGGAAGGGCGAGTCGCTCGAGGAGTACTGGTGGTGCACCGAGCAGGTGCTGCGCTGGCCGGCGGGGTCGGCCGGACCCAACATGATCCTCGACGACGGCGGTGACGCGACGCTGCTCGTGCACAAGGGCGTTGAGTACGAGAAGGCCGGTGCCGTGCCCGACCCGTCGACGACCGACAACGAGGAGTTCGCCGTCATCCTCGGTGTGCTCCAGCGGTCGTTCGACGAGGACCCGATCCGCTGGACGACGATCGCCAACGGCATCAAGGGCGTCACCGAAGAGACGACGACCGGTGTGCACCGGCTCTACCAGATGCACGAGCGCGGCGAGCTGCTGTTCCCGGCGATCAACGTCAACGACTCCGTGACGAAGTCGAAGTTCGACAACAAGTACGGCTGCCGGCACTCGCTCATCGACGGCATCAACCGCGGCACCGACGTCCTCATCGGCGGCAAGGTCGCAGTCGTCTGCGGTTACGGCGACGTCGGCAAGGGCTGCGCGGAGTCGCTGCGCGGTCAGGGTGCGCGCGTCATCGTCACGGAGATCGACCCGATCTGCGCGTTGCAGGCGGCGATGGACGGCTACCAGGTCGCGACGCTCGAAGACGTCCTCGACACCGCCGACATCTTCGTCACGGCGACCGGCAACTTCAACATCATCACCGCGTCGCACATGGAGCGGATGAAGCAAGGCGCGATTGTCGGCAACATCGGTCACTTCGACAACGAGATCGACATGGCCGGCCTGGCGAAGCTTCCCGGCGTACGCCGCAACAACATCAAGCCGCAGGTCGACGAGTGGATCTTCGCCGACGGACACTCCATCCTCGTGCTGTCCGAGGGTCGTCTGCTCAACCTCGGTAACGCGACCGGACATCCGTCGTTCGTCATGTCGAGTAGCTTCACCAACCAGACCATCGCGCAGGTGGAGCTGTTCACGAAGACCGACGACTACCCGGTCGGCGTCTACGTGCTGCCGAAGCACCTCGACGAGAAGGTCGCCCGGCTGCATCTCGACGCGCTCGGCGCCAGGCTGACGACGCTCTCGCAGGAGCAGGCTGACTACATCGGCGTACCGGTCGAGGGCCCGTTCAAGTCCGACACCTACCGCTACTGACGGAGGTCAGCCGGGCGGCGCGAACGGCCCGGGCGACTGCTGCGGCGGTTCGGCGGATGGCGGCACTGGCAGCGGTGCTGTGGCGGGAGCCGTCAACGGAGTTGTGGCGGGCGGCGGCGCGAGCCGGCTGAGCTCGCGCCGGCGGCGCTCGGCGAGGACCGCCGACAGGTAGGCCCACGGCGGAGTGCCGGCCGGTGGCGGCGCGGTTCGGGTGAGCAGCTCGCCGGTGAGCCGCTGCCCGATCTGCTCGCGCGCCCATGGAGCGAGCTGGGCGCTGCGGCCGAGGAAGTGCCGGATCTCGAGCGCCAGAGCGTCGTCGACGCGGCTGAGGTCGAGTGCCTCGGCCCACCCCGCGAGCGGCGCCGGCATCAACGGTGGCGGTGCCGTCTTGGCCGGCACCCGCTCCTGCACGACGATCGTTCCTGCTGCGAGGTCACCGAGCCGCTTCGACCGTTGGTTCACGAGCATGCAGACGAGTGCGGGCACGAACTGGAACACGCCGGGACGTTCGACGACGACGCCGACCAGTCCGCGGACGAACGCGTGCCGGAACCGGATCGGCCCGCCGTCGTCGCGGAGGACGCGCAGCCCCATGATCGCCTTGCCGGGCGTCCGTCCCCGGGCCAACGTCTCGAAACCGACGGGGAAGCCGAGCACCACGACCACGACCGCGACGAGAAGTCCGGTGAGCAGCGCGGCGAGATCCGCGCCGTTGTCGACCGCCGCGACCAGCCAGATCGCGAGGAGGAGCAGCACTCCCTGGATCAGCAGGTCGATCGCGGCCGCGATGCCGCGCGAGCCGACGCCGGCGGTGCGCAGCTCGAGCGCGACCGCCTCGCCGGTGACCAGCGGGTCGCCGTACGGCGAGTCGACACTCACGCCGGTAGTCTGCCTCGCCAGTGGACATCGACGCGTTCGTCGCCGTACATCAAGCGGAATGGTCGCGGCTCGAACAGCTGACTCGGCGGGCTGCGCGGCCCGCCCGGATGTCGGGTGCGGAGGTCGACGAGCTCGTCGCGGCGTACCAGGTCGTCGCCACGCATCTGTCGGTCATCCAGACCCGGTCGCCGGACCCAATGCTCGTCGCCCGGCTGTCGCGGATCGTCACGGCCGCCCGCGCCGCTGTCGTCGGCGCGCGCACACCGGCGTGGAAGCAGGTCGCCGAGTTCTTCCTCGTCGTGTTCCCTGCGTCCGTCTATCGCAGCCGGCACTGGTGGATCAGCGCGGCCGTGCTGTCGCTTGGCGTCGCGTTTGCCCTCGGCGTGTGGGTCGACACGCATCCGCACGTGCAGCGCGCGCTGCTGCCGCCGCAGGATGTCCAGGATCTCGTCAACCACCAGTTCGCGGACTACTACAAGGCGAGTCCGGCGCACGACTTCGCGTTGCACGTGTGGACCAACAACGTGTGGGTCTCTGCCGTCGTGCTGGTCGGTGGTCTCGGGCTGGGCGTCTTGACGATCTACTCACTGTTCACCAACGTCGCAAATGTCGGCGTCATCGGCGGCTACATGTTCGCCGCGGGCAAGGGCGGGCTGTTCCTGGGGCTCATCTGCCCGCACGGCATCCTCGAGCTGACCGCAGTGTTCGTCGCCAGCGGCACAGGTCTGCGGCTCGGCTGGACAATCGTCGATCCCGGCCCGCGACGCCGGGCGGACGCGCTTGCCGAGGAAGGCCGAGCGAGCATCGTCATCGCTCTCGGTCTCGTCGTCGTGCTCGCGGTGTCGGGGGCGATCGAGGCGTTCGTCACGCCGTCCGGGCTGCCGACGTGGGCTCGGGTCGGCATCGGCGGGCTCGCCGAGGCTGCGTTCCTGACGTACGTCTGGACGTTCGGGCGGCGCGCCGTGCTGGCGGGCCACACTGGCGACCTCGATGCCGACCTCCGCGGCGACGTGCTCCCGGTCAGCGGCTGAGCCGCGAGGTCAGGCCGACAGCGGCTCGGCGGACTTGCGCTCGGCGACCGGTGCGGAGAACTGGAGGATGCCGTCCTCGAGCGGACCACGCTTGAGCAGCAGCACGTCGCGGATGTAGTTCTGGTAGAGCCGCCACGGTGCCGCATTGCCTTGCTTCGGGAAGTTGTGTACGGAGCGCTGCACGTAGCCGGACGCCAAGTCGACGAACGGGTTCGACGGCAGCTCTTCGTCAGCCCACGGCGCGACGACCTTCGTGTAGCCGTGCTCGTCCATGTGCGCGACGATCCGGCAGAAGAACTCACATGCGAGGTCGCACTTGAGCGTCCACGATGCGTTCGTGTAGCCGATCGCGATGAGCAGGTTCGGCACACCGCTCAACATCAAGCCCTTGTAGCCGACCGTCTCCGGCAGCGAGATCGGCTTGCCATCGACGACCAGCTGGATGCCGCCGATCGCCAGCATGTTCAAGCCGGTCGCCGTCACGATGACGTCGGCCGGGAGCTCCTGCCCTGAGGCGAGCTGCACGCCGGTCTCGGTGATCGTCGTGATGGTGTCGGTGACGATCGACGCCGCGGCGGAGCTGACGGCCTGGAACAGGTCGCCATCGGGGACGAGGCACAACCGTTGGTCCCACGGGTTGTAGCGCGGCGCGAAGTGCGTGTCGATGTCGTATCCGGCCGGCAGTTGCTGCTGAAGCCCCTTGCGGATGAACCGCTTCATCACCTCGGGCCGGCGCCGGCTCAGCTGGTAGCTGAACATCGTCAGCAGCACGTTCTTCCAGCGGACGATCGCGTACGCCGTCTTCGCCGGCAGCCTCCGGCGTAGCGCATCGGCGATGCGGTCGCGAGCCGGCAACGCGACGACGTAGGTCGGTGATCGCTGAAGCATCGTCACGTGCGCGGCGGTCTCGGCCATCGCGGGCACGAGTGTCACGGCGGTGGCTCCACTGCCGATGACGACGACGCGCTTGCCGGCGTAGTCGAGGTCTTCGGGCCAGTGCTGCGGATGCACGATGCGACCGGTGAAGCGTTCGGTGCCCGGGATCTCCGGCGTGTAGCCCTCGTCGTACCGGTAGTAGCCGGTACACGTCAGCAGCATGCGGCAGGTCACCTGCTCGGTTCGACCGCTCGCCGTCTCGGTGATGTCGACGGTCCACTGCGAATCTGCGGAGGACCACTCCGCTCGCACGACTCGGCGGTTGAACCGGATGAGGCGGTCGACGCCGTAGTCGCGGGCCGTGTCCCGGATGTAGTCGAGGATCGATGGCCCGTCGGCGATCGCCTTCGGCTGCTCCCAGGGCCGGAACGAGTAGCCCAGCGTGAACATGTC
>JAFAQI010000156.1 GCA_019246495.1 Frankiales bacterium
TGGAGTAGGTGCCGTTCGCGTCGACGGTGCCGTAGCGGTCGAGGAGCGCGTCGCGTGGCACCCGCACGTTGCTGAAGGCGAGCCGGCCGTTGTCGACGCCGTTGAGGCCGGCTTTGTGACCGCAGTCCTCGATCGACACGCCGGGACACGGCGTGCCGTCGTCACGGCGGATCGGCACGAGCAGCGCGTGGACTCCGTGGCACTCGTCGTTCGTCATCAGCTGGGCGAACACGACCGCCATCCGTCCGTGCTGAGCCGCGTTGCCGATGTAGTCCTTCACCGCCTCGTCGTCGGGTGTGTGCACGACGAACTCGTCGGTCGCCGCGTCGTACGTCGCTGTGGTGCGGATCGACTGGACGTCGGAGCCGTGTCCGGTCTCGGTCATCGCGAAGCACCCGGGCAGGCGGAGGCTGATGACGTCGCGCAGGTAGGCGTCGTGGTGGCGCGCTGTGCCGAGGTGCAGGATCGCGCCGCCGAACAGCCCCCATTGCACGCCGGTCTTGACGAGCAGTGACAGGTCGCCGAGCGCCTGCGTCTCGAACGCGGTGATGGCGGCGCCGATCTCGCCGTCGCCGCCGTGCTCCTTCGGAAACAGCAGGCGAGGTCCAGGGGTCTGCGCGAGCGCCTTGGCCTGCTCGAACACCCGGTCGCGATGCTCGTCGGTGCTGATGTCGTAGACCGGCGCGAACAGCGGGTCGAGCAACGTCGTCCGGACGTCGTTGCGCACCCATGCCCAGCGACCGTCGAGGACGGCCTGGACTGCCTGAGCACTGACCTCAGCGGCTGGCCGCGCGTCGCGGTCGTCCCCCACGGCTCCACCTTTCGTTCCCGGGCTCGCTCGAGCCGTCCGGGCAGACTCGAGCGGGCGGCCTCAGCGCCTCGCCGCGATCTCTATGCCCCGGTGGGCCCCGGACACACGCTCACGTGGGGGAGGACCGCCCGCAAATGCCGCAACCGCGCCGCCCGGAGCGGGCGACGCGGTTGCGAATGGTGCAGGTCGGCTCAGAAAGCCGGCGCCGAACCGTTGTTCGGCGGAACGAGGACATCTGTCGCCTCGCCTGGTGCGTCCGAGGTCACAGGTGTTGCCGGGCCCGGCGCCGGGACCTCGATCGGCGGGACCGCTGGTGAGCCGCTGCGGCCCCGACGAGCCGTCGACTTGCGAGCGGTGCTCTTCTTGCGCGCAGTGGTCTTCCGCGCACCTGTGGACTTGCGTGCGGTCGACTTCTTGGCCGCGGTCTTGCGCGCCGTCGTCTTGCGTGCGGTGCTCTTGCGAGCGCCCGTCGACTTGCGCGCGGTCGACTTCTTGGCGGTCTTGCGCGCTGTGGTCTTCTTCCGCGTGGTCTTCTTCGCGGTCGACTTGCGCGCGGTGCTCTTGCGAGCTGTCGACTTCTTTGCCGCGGACTTGCGGGCTGTCGACTTGCGAGCCGTCGACTTCTTGGCCGTGCTCTTGCGAGCTGTCGACTTCTTTGCCGCAGTCTTGCGGGCAGTCGACTTACGGGCTGTCGACTTCTTCGCGGTGCTCTTGCGAGCTGTCGACTTCTTGGCGGTGCTCTTGCGCGCAGTCGTCTTTCTGGCCGTGGACTTGCGGGCCGTCGACTTCTTTGCCGCGGTCTTGCGTGCGCCGGTCGTCTTTCTCGCGGCGGTCCGCTTGGCCGTGGACTTGCGCGCGGTCTTCTTCGCCGCTGCTGGTGCCACCTGTGCCCCCTAGCCTCTCTAGGAACGGGACGGGACTGTGCTGTGCGCAATCGTGACACCACATGCGCAACTAAATCCACTCTGCGCAGCGTTTCGTGTTGCGCGTGTCGCGCGCGTCGCAACGCCCTTCGCGGACGACAATGAACGACAACTTGTGTTGTTCATCGCGCACATGCGTTGCGGCACAACGAAAACAACACGTCACGTGTTCGCTGTGACAACCGCCTCGGACGTCGAAACGCGCCGTGCGTCGTACGCAAGAAAAGTTGGCAACACGACCGCGAGAACGGCTGTTCCGGCGAGACAGAGCACTCCACCGGACACGACGGAGAAGCGAACCGACGTCGCGGATGCAACTCCACCGGCCTCGACATTGCCCAGCAACGGACCGATCGAATAGCTCAACATCTCGATGCCGGCGAGCCGTCCGCGCAGTTCATCGGGGATCGTTTCGTTCCAGATTCGCGAGCGGAACAACCCGCTGATCTCGTCCGCTGCACCGGCTGCTGCGAGAGCGACCGCGGCCAGCCACAACGACGACGCAAAGCCGAACACGACGATCGCCGCGCCCCATGATGCGGCTGCGATCGTCACTGCGAGTCCATGACGCATCACTCGTCGCGTCCATCCACTGCTCACACCCGCAAGCAGCGAGCCGACGGACGGTGCGGCGTAGAAGACGCCGAGCACTTCCGCACCGCCGTAGCGCGTCGCGATCGCCGGGAACAACGCGTTGGGCATGCCGAAGAGCATCGCGTTGATGTCGACGAGATAGGTCCCGAGCAGTTCCGGTCGGCTGCGGGCATAGCGCCAGCCGTCGGCGATCGCGCGCAGGCTCGGCGTGGTCGCGTCCGGCGGCGGCGGTGTGGCGCGCATCAACGCGAGCGTGCCGAGACTCGCGGCGAACGACAGGACGTCGATCGCATAGGCGAGCGACAAGCCGCCCGTCGCGATCAGCACGCCGGCGAGCGCCGGCGCGGCGATCATGCCGAGGTTGTATCGCTGGCTGATCAGCGCGAGCGCTGACGGCATGTCCTCGCGGCGTACGACGCGGGGGAGCAGCGCCTCCAGCGAGGGCCGTTGCAGCCCGTCGACCGCGGCGAACAGCGAGGAGACAGCGAACAGCGGCCAGACATGCGGGTGTGGGAGCGCGGCGTTGATGAGCAGGCAGGACGTGAGCCCCACCATCGCGATCTCCGTGAGCAGCACGGTCCGCCGGCGGTCGAATGCGTCGGCGACCGCGCCGCCGACCAGGGCCGTGAACAGCAGCGGCACGAGCTCGGCGAAACCCAGCAGGCCGACCTGAAGGCTGGAGTGGGTCAGCCGGTAGAGCTGGAAGGGCAGCGCGACGTAGGTGACCATGCTGCCGGTGAACGACACGGTCTGCCCCAGGAACAGCAGGCGGAAGTCACGCGAGCGGCGCAGCGGGCCGAGGTCGACCGCCGCGGCTCGCCAGCCCCGCCGCGGCGGAGCGCTGGGCGGTTCGACGGATGCGAAGGGGTCCGCGGCCGCGCGACTCTCTGTTGCCGCCGGGTTGTGGGCGCCATCCACCGGTTCGTCGGCCACCGGCTCATCGACCACTTCCGGAGGGTGGCGGCGTGCCGACGAGCGTGTCCAGCCGAATTGCCGGCGGGCGGCCGCCCGCGGGGCCGGCTAACCGGGCAGGGCCGGGAAGCCCTTCGGCGTGGGCGAGCTCTGCGGCTGCGGCGACTGCTTGCTGCCGGACGGCGACGGGCTCGGCGACGGAGAGGGCGACGTCGACGGTTTGGGCTTGCGCGACTTCG
>JAFAQI010000273.1 GCA_019246495.1 Frankiales bacterium
GGTTCGAGAACTTCGCGACGTGCGCCGCGTTCCGGCAGGCCGTCGTTGGAGCTCAGCTCTCTGTTGTCGTGATCGCGCACAGCCCGGTGCGCCCCACGCCGGAGTTCTCCTGGATGTCGGCGGGAGGCAGCACCGTCGTCTACGCCGACCGGCAGCAGACCGCGTTCCGCGTCGATCCGACGTTCAACGCGGCCGGCTGCCCGGCCGGATAGCGACTAGAGAGCGATTGCCGTTTCGGTGACCTGTCCCTGCTGGGCGTCGACCTTGGCGTCCGCGGTTGCGTCACCGCTAGCCAGCGCTCGCAACGTCCACGACCCCGGGCGGGCGAAGAAGCGGAACGCGCCGGTCGCCGACGTGACGACCTCGGCGGTGAACTCGCCGCTCGAGTCGAGCAGCCGCACGTAGGCGCCGCCCTGCGGCTGGCCGTCCCGCGTCACGGTGCCTTGGATGACGGTTTCCGTCGCCACGTCAATTCCTTCCAGAGACAGATCCTGTGCGGGTGCACCGCACACGTCAGACGTCCTTCTCGATGGGTACGCCGACCAGCGAGCCGTACTCGGTCCACGAGCCGTCGTAGTTCTTCACGTTGGGCTGGTCGAGCAGCTCGTGCAGCACGAACCACGTGTGCGCCGAACGCTCGCCGATCCGGCAGTAGGCGATCGTGTCCTTGGAGAAGTCGACACCTTCGCCCTGGTAGAGCTCGGTCAGCTCGTCGTCGCTGCGGAACGTGCCGTCGTCGTTCGCTGCCTTGGACCACGGGATGTTCTTCGCCGTCGGCACGTGACCGGCCCGCTGCGACTGCTCCTGCGGAAGGTGCGCCGGCGCGAGCAGCTTGCCGGAGAACTCGTCAGGCGAGCGGACGTCGACGAGGTTCTTCACGCCGATCGACTCGACGACCTCGTCACGGAACGCGCGGATGTCGTTGTTGGGCGCCTTGGCCTTGTACTGCGTCTTCTCGCGCTTCGGGGTGTCGTCGACGAGCTCACGGCTGTCGAGCTCCCACTTCTTACGGCCGCCGTCGAGGAGCTTGACGTTGTCGTGGCCGTAGAGCTTGAAGTACCAGTAGGCGTAGGCGGCGAACCAGTTGTTGTTGCCGCCGTAGAGAACGACGGTGTCGTCGTTGCCGATGCCGCGGTCGGACAGGAGCGCCTCGAACTGCTCCTTGCTCACGAAGTCACGGCGTACCTGGTCCTGGAGGTCCTGCTTCCAGTCGATGCGGACCGCGTTGCGGATGTGGTTCTTCTCGTAGGCGGCGGTGTCTTCATCGACCTCGACGAGGACGACCTTGGGGTCGTCGAGGTGCTGCTCGACCCAGTCGGCGTCGACGAGTACGGCGGTGCGGGGCATGGTGCTCTCCTTGTCCGGTCAGTCCGGGGTAGCTGCTCCTGGGAGGGACGGCGGATGCCGTACGGCGTCAGGAGGGCAGACAGAGGCAGGTCGCGACGCGGCACAGGTCGACCGCGCGCCGGCTCCACAGCAGCGCAGCCGGTCGGCGCGCAGCGGAAGCGTCCCTGATCATGCGCGAAGCCTACAGCCGATCGTTGCGTACGCAAACGCGCGGGTGCGAGAGCAGAGGGCGCCCGGGACCAAGGGGGGGTATGGGCCCGGGCGCCTTCCTCGACGCTACCCGCCCGCCGGCTGGCCGCGACGGCGGCGGGTGCCGCCCGCATTGCTCCGCGAATTCCGGCCCGGCCGTGTCAACGTGAACCCGTCGGCCGACGTTGAGCAGGTGATGGAGGCAGTCGTGGCCCTCGGCGAGGTGGGGCTGGCCCAGTCGCGGCCGCTCGCCTTCGATGAGGCATTTCCGCGCCTGTTCTCCGTCGCCTACCGGGTCGCCTTCCGGCTGCTCGGCGACCGAAGCGAAGCAGAGGACGTGGCACAAGAAGCGTGCGCTCGCGCCTACAGCCGCTGGGCGCGGGTCGCTGACTACGCCGAGCCGTGGTGCGTGCGCGTCGCCGGCAACCTCGCGCTCGACGTGCTGCGGGCGCGGACCCGCGCCGCCAAGCGCTCGGGCGGCGAGGGTGAGCCCGCCGCGGCCGCCAGCGTGATCGACGAGCGGGTGGACCTGCAACGAGCGCTCGCCGCACTGCCTCGGCGGCAGCGGGAAGCGGTGGTGCTGCGCTATCTCGGCGACCAGTCGGAGCAGCAGACCGCCACGATCCTCGGCTGCTCGGTCGGTTCGGTGAAGACCCACGCCAGCCGCGGGCTGGCCCGGCTCCGGGAGGTGATCGGCCGATGACCGACGACTCCGGCGGCCTGTTCGACCACCTCGACGACCCGGCGCCTCCGCTGCCCCCGGCGAACGCATTCGCCGGCGTGGTCGCGCGCGGCCAGCGGATCCGCCGGCGGCGGCATGCGATCGCGGCCGGCTCGGCGGCTGTCGCCGTCGTCGTACTGGGTGCAGGGTCGGTGGGCCTGGCGGCTGCCATGCGGGCGGGCGGGCCGACCGGGCTGCACGAGCTGCCCGCGCACGGCGGCAGCCCGACGCCCACCGCCAGCGAGCACCGGCACCACCGCCATGAGGCCACCTCCGCCGCGGTGGCGGGGAACCAGCCGGGGCACCCCGACGGGGCGGTCTCACCCGTGCGACCGAGCGAATTGCCGGACGGCTGCCCGTCGCCCGGTCCGGACACCCAACCGCCGCTGCCGCTTCCGTCGATCGACCTGCCCGGTTCGCCGGCGCCGAGCCCGGACAGCTGCGGCACGCCCGGCCCGACGGCGTCACCGAGCGCCTCACCTCCGGACTCGGGCTCGCCGAGCCCGGCCCCGTCGCCGTCCGAGTCACCCTCAGCGGCGCCGCTCGGCTAGGCGGAGGCCGGCACTCCGACGGAGACGAGCCGCTGCCCGGCGTAGCTCTCGATGACGATCGAGCGCAGATGGCCGCGCGGGATCCAGGTCGTTCCCTTGATCGTCGCGGTGCCCGAGTAGGTCGCCTCCCACGAGCCGGCGATGTCCCGGGCGCCGGTGTCCGAGATGGCGACGAGCCGGCACCGTTCCTCACCAGGTACGCCGCGCAGCCGCAGCTGAAGCATCGTGCCCTGCGAAGACGGCTCGAGGTCGACGTTCATGTGCACGGGACCGGCCGCGGCCGACAGCTGCTGCCAATGCGTCGCGTGGGCTGCATGCCAGCCCGCGACTCCGGCCGTGGTGCCGCCAGCGAGGATCACCGCCGCCGCGGCCACCGCGAGCCACCGGTGCCGGCTCGCCATCCGCCGCTCGGAAGCGGCGGCCTCGAGGAGCCGCTCGAGCATCGCGTCGTCCACCGGCGGCGGTCCGCTCAGCGCCTCCGTCAACGACAGCCGGCTGAGCAGTCCGGGCAGCGGCGCGAGCGATGCGAGCTCGTCCCGGCAG
This sequence comes from Frankiales bacterium, assembly GCA_019246495.1. Taxonomy (GTDB): domain Bacteria; phylum Actinomycetota; class Actinomycetes; order JAFAQI01; family JAFAQI01; genus JAFAQI01. The sequence continues at coordinate 3,352 of JAFAQI010000273.1, forward strand.
GCCGGGCAGCCGGCGAGATGTGCCTGCACCTCGTTGCGCTCGGCGTGGTCGAGCGACCCGATGACATAGCAACCAAGGGCCATCGTGGCGTCGTGGCAGGACATCGTCATGGTGACGTCACCCCCCGTTCCTCGAGGGCGAGACGAAGAGCACGCAAGCCATAGAACGTGCGCGACTTGACGGTGCCCGGCGGGATGCCGAGGACGGACGCCGCGTCGGCGACGGACCGCCCGCGGAAGTAGGTCTCGACGATGGCCGCCCGGTGGTCGGGCGACAGGGTCGCGAGTGCGTCGGCGACGAGCCAGGTGTCGAGCGCCTGCTCGATCTCGTCGACGGCCGGCACGACGGCCAGGGCGTCCTCGCCGACCTCGGGTGGGCGGGCCCGGCGGGCGCGGTGCGCGTCGACGGCGACGTTGCGCGCGACCGTGAACAACCACGACCGCACGGGTCCGCGCTGCGGGTCGAGCGCTTCCGGGTAACGCCAGGCACGCAGCAACGTCTCCTGCACGATGTCTTCGGCCCGGCCGCGGTCGCCACCGGTGAGGCGCAGCGCGTAGGACAGCAACGGTGCGGCGTGCTGCTCATAGAGCAGTCGCAACGCCGAGTCTTCCGCCGATCCCACGGCCACCACGTCATGATCCACGCTCCGGCCGGGTGTTCGGTTCAGGTCCGCAGCACGAGGCCCGCCGCCGAGCCGGTGACGACGAGGCCGTTTCGACCGACTTGCACCGAGTCGAGCCGGAGATGGAACGGCAAACCGGACGACGGGATCGTGAGGTCCGGCAGCGGGCCGGATCCCCGGATGACGATTGCATCGCCGCGCACCTCGATCGGCAGCGTGAGGTCCACGTGCAGGCCGCCGAAGTCGTCGGACAGGTGGACCTTGCCGCCTGCCGCCGAGATCCTGGCCGACTGCCGGCTGAGCAAGAACGTGTTGAGGTCGCCGAACGACAGCACGACCTCGGCCGACGCCCGGTCGATCGGTACCCGCGACACGTGCTGCCGCACGACATCACCGAGCGAGACATGTACGCCGTGCAGGTGCGCGACGACTCGGCTGACCGCGAGCGGACCGGCATGCAGGCCGCGCACCGTCACGTCGACCTCGTCGTACCGCCCGCCGACGAGCTGCGTCAGGAACGGGAAGCCGCGGATCGACACGTCGGGCCGATGGTCCAGGTGCTGCTCGACCTGCAACCGTTGCGCGACGTCGCGCTGCGCCGCCGAGACCGCCAACCGGTCCGCGACGACGAGCACGGCAAAGAGGACGAGCAGCGTGACGACGAGGCGGCGCACTCAGCTCACCCGACCGAAGCCCGAACTCATCCGAGCAGGATGCGGCCGGCGACGTAGGCGGCCGGACCGGCGACGACGACGGGCAGGAGGATGCCGAGCGGCGGGATGGCCGAGCGCGCCCGCTCGTCGAGCCCGGGGCTCGCGAGCAGCGCCGCGTCGATTGCGAGGTCGGCGAGCACGGCGACGAGGGCCGTGATGACCGCGAGCCGGGCGGCAGCATCGGCGGTCAGGACGCTGGAGCGGCTGCCGGCCGCCCACCCGACGAGGGCCGCCGAGCCGAGCCCGAGCACCAGACCGACGATTCCGCGCCGGCTGCCCGGCACCGCCGGCCGGGGCAGCGCGAGATCCGCGACGCGGCCGACGGCCAATGCGACACCACATCCGAGCAGTGCGCACACGACGGCGCGGTCGCCTCCGGACTCGACGGCCAGCGCGGCGTACGACGCCGCCGCCAACGCCAACGCACCGCCGGACACGATGCCGGCGAACGAGACCGTGACCTCGACGCGCGGCCGGCGCGCGAGCTGGAAGAGCAACGCGAGCGACACCATCGCGCCGATGACTCCGGCGCCCTGGCCGATGTCCGGAGTGCGGTCACCCGCGACGACACCGTCGACGACGCCGGAGGTCAGCACGAGGATCACGAACGCACCGCCGCCGCCGCGCACATCGAGTGCGGCGACCCAGGCAAGCGCGACGACGACCTGTACGGCGAACAAGCCCGCGGCCAGCGCACCGACTCCGGCGACCGTGAGACCGGCGAGGGCACCCGCGACGAGACCGGCGGCGATGCCGATCGCGCCGGCGGGCAGGCGGCCCGCGATGCCACCAGCGGCGGCAGGCGCGCCGGGTGCCACGGGGTCGGTCACGCGGCCATGGTGTCAGCCGCCCGCGAACGGCGGCAGCACCTCGACCACGCCGCCCTCGGCGAGGTCGACGTCGGCGTGGTCGCGGGTGCCGACCGGCGCGGCGTCGACGAGGAACGAGCAGCGGTCGAGCACGCGGCTCAGCTCGGCGCCGTGCCGGTCTCGCGCCGCGGCAATTGCGTCCGCCAGCGTCGCCGCGTCGTACGGCTCCTCGGCGCAGCCGGCGGCCGCGCGGGCGGCGGCCCAGTAGCGGATCGTCCCGTGCGCCATCGCGCTGCTCAGCGGCCGCGCGCGACGAGGTCCGGCAGGTGCGCGCCGATTCGGTCGAGCAGCTCCGGCGTCGCGGCGCTCTCCGCGTGGCCGAAGCCTTCGAGCAGCCACAGCTCCTTCGGCTCGCGCGCCGCGTCGTAGAGCGCCTGCGGGTGCTCGACCGGGAAGTAGTGGTCCGCGTCGCCGTGCACGAGCAGCAGCGGAATCGGGCTGATCCGCGGAACAACTTCCACCGGCGACTCGGGCACGGTCGGCCAGCCGTGCGGAGTGATCCGCGTGCCGAGCATCCGGCGGGCGAGCAGCCGTCCGGCGCGGGTCTCGATCGCCCAGTGCACCCGGCGCATCGGCTTGGTGTCGCGATAGAACCACCGGCTCACCGCCGACACACTGACGACCGCATCGACGTCGCCGATGAGCGCGCCGTGCCGCAGGACGATGGATCCGCCCATGGACCATCCGCAGGTGACGACGTCCTGATACCCGAGCTCGCGCGCGGCCGCCACCGCCGCGGCGAGGTCGTGCACCTCGAGATCGCCGAGCGTCGAGTGCCCGGTCGACTTGCCGTGGCCGCGGAAGTCGAAGGCGACGACACCGGCGTAGCGGGCGAGTCGGGCGCAGATCGCGACCACGCCGGGCTTGGCGATCGACCCGGTGAAGCCGTGCGCGACCACGACCGCGAGTGGCCGGTCGGTGTCGTCCGGACCCCGGTGGTGGCGGGCCGCGAGCCGCTCGCCGTCGTCGGTGCGCAGCGTCAGCGCATCGCCGGCAGCGACGGCGGCAGGGGCGGGCATCCCGTCATTGTCCGTGCGGCCCGCCGGCCAGCGGTATCCTGGGCGGCATTCCCCGCGGGCAGCGTCGCCCAGTCCCTGTTGTCGAGCTCCGCAGCACGACAACTCGTCTGTCCGCTCGAGAGGTGCCCGCGTGGCCACGCTGCTGCTGCTGACCAACGCTCCTGGCTCGTCCGCCGAGGTGCTCCCGACGCTCGGCCTGCTCGGTCACACCGTCCGCGTGCTGCCGCTGGAGCCCGCCGCTCTCGTCGACGCGCCGCCCGCCGACGTGGTCGTTCTCGACGCGCGCCGGGAGCTCGTCGCCGCGCGGTCGACGTGCCGGGTGCTGCGTACGACGGGATCGTCCGCTCCGCTCGTCGCCGTGGTCACCGAAGGCGGCCTCGCGGCTGTGGCGCCGGACTGGGGGCTCGACGACGTCGTGCTCGACAGCGCCGGACCGGCCGAGGTCGAAGCCCGCATCCGGTTGGTGATCGGCCGGGCGGAGGCGACCGCGCCGGCCGAGGGCGCGGAGGAGATCCGGTCCGGCGACCTGTCGATCGACGAGGGCACCTACCAGGCGCGGGTCGGCGGTCGACCGCTCGACCTGACGTTCAAGGAGTTCGAGCTGCTCAAGTACCTCGCGCAGCATCCCGGTCGCGTGTTCACCCGCGCCCAGCTGCTGCAAGAGGTGTGGGGTTACGACTACTTCGGCGGCACGCGCACGGTCGACGTCCACGTCCGGCGGCTTCGCGCGAAGCTCGGTCCGGAGCGCGAGTCACTCATCGGCACGGTGCGCAACGTCGGCTACAAGTTCGTCGTACAGCCCGTGACTCCGCTTCCCGACAACGCCCCCACCCTGTTGAGTGCGACGTAATCCACCGAACTCGGGGCCTGGATGCGTGCATTTCGTCGCACTCAACCGGGGGTCGTTAGGCTGGGGGCGTGGGTGACGCCGCCGTTCGCCTCGAATCACGGGCACGGCTGACGGCCGACGAGGTCGCCGCCGTCGTGCGCCTCATCGACGACGTGACGGCGCACGACAGCGTGCGGCCGCTGTCGGAACACGTGATGCTGCACCTGCGCTACGGCGGCGACGAGAA
>JAFAQI010000349.1 GCA_019246495.1 Frankiales bacterium
CCGACGATCGCTGTGTCGGTGATCGTGTAGAGCGGCTCGACGATCAACGCACCGAGCGCGGGTACGGCGAGGCTGATGATGCGCCGGTCGAGCTCGGTCAGGACCGGCCGGCGCATGCCTACATCTTCCCGGCGCGGCGGGACAGGAGACGGATCGCCCGGCTCGCCGTACGCTGGTGGGTACGGCGGACGAGCCGGCCGGGCGGTCGCGTCGAGTGGTGCGTCAGCAGCACTCGCCGAGGAACGTCCGGGCTCCACAGGGCAGGGTGGTCGGTAACACCGACCCGGGGTGACCCGCGGGAAAGTGCCACAGAGAACAGACCGCCGGAGACTTCGGTCGCCGGCAAGGGTGAAACGGTGGGGTAAGAGCCCACCAGCGCCCGGGGTGACCCGGGCGGCTCGGCAAACCCCACCCGGAGCAAGGTCAGACAGGAAGCGTTCGAGGGCGGCCCGCCCGAGCTTCCGGGTAGACCGCTAGAGGCTGTCGGCAACGCCAGCCCGAGAGGGATGACCGCCGCTCCGGCCGCGAGGCCGGAGGCACAGAACCCGGCGTACAGGCCGACTCGTCCGCCGCCTGAACGTTCCGCAGGTGAGACCGCGAGCGGGTACTTGCAGCGTCGCTGCCGACCGAGTGCCAAGATCCATTCGTGGCTAAGCGCGTACAGCTTCACGTCACCGTCGATGTCGTCCTGGACGACCCGGCAGCGGTCTCCTACACGACGGGCTGCCGTTGTCGCGCCCTGGCGAGTGACAGCCGCACGATAGGTCGATGGAGTATCGCCGCAGCCGGCCACACCAGTCGGGCGATCGGTCGGTCGTAGAACACGTAGGTGGACCAGACCGCTTCCCCGTCCCGGCACACAAAGGTGTTGTACGCGGTCAGGAAGGGCGACCGTGAGCTGCACACTGTCTTGTCCGGCCCGCGTTCGGTGATCGGCCACCCGAGGACGTGCTCGGATGACCGCACTGGCTCTAGGCGCAGTCGCAGCACACCGCGCCATCCAATGCTCATGAACCACCTCAGGAGCGCCGGCGCGCCCTCCCACAGCTGGCGGGCCCATTCTTCAGAGGAGCGCTTGTCGCCAGGATCCAGGCTGGTTGCGTATGCGCAGACGAACGATGGTCGCTCGCCCGGGAGCCGGTCCGGGCTGATGGGCGACACCCGCCGCACACCGTTCACGTCAACATCTTCACCGAACACTCGACGGCATCAGCACGGCTGAGCAGCGGCACTTTCCCACGATGCGCGAGAGGCACATACTGGGAGCGTGAAGCAGGTGGCGACGCCGTCCCTGAGGCGACTATGGCGCTACTGGTTCGCGACGATGCTGGTTGTCGGCTTGGCTGGATGCATCGCGGGCGCCGTGGCGAGCAACGCCACATCAGCCATAACCGGAGCCTTGTTCATCGCAGGAGGTTTGGTTGGCGTCGCTGCCTACCGGCCGGCTGCGTCCGCGTCGGTCCGGGCGCGTTGGTGGCTGTAGCGGTGCCTGCTCGTCGACCGGAGCGGCTGCCTAGGGTCAGCACGAGAGTGCGAGCCCAGGGTGTGGGCGTGCATGAGGGACGCGCAGCGGGAATGGTCAGCCGATAACTGGGAGTGTGCGTTCCTCGTCGAGCCGGTCGAGCGCCTCCTGCATGACGGTCGTAACGTGGTCGTAGACGGCGTCGATGTCAGGGTTCTCGCCGAACTGTTGATGCAGGGCAATCTGCGGCAGCACCTCGATGGTGATCTTCGCGGGCAGCGGGATCCTTCCCGGTAGATCGAGCAGGTTGATGCCGAACGGCGGGCCGATGGAGATCGGCAACACCTTGATCCGCGCGATCTGATCGAGCCGCAGGGCTCGGGCAACGCGTTCGGCACGCGTGAGGAATAGCCCCGTCTCCTGTCCGCCGATCGACACGACAGGCACGATGGAGACTCCTGCCTCCAAGGCGAGTCGCACGAAGCCCTTTCGTTCGCCGAACTCGACCTGATCCGAGTGCCACGACGGCCGGAAGGTCTCGTAGTCGCCACCGGGATAGACGAGCACCGGCGCACCTTCCGCGAAGGCCCGGCGCGCATTGTCATGCGACGCGACGATGGTGCCGTAGCGGCGAAGTCCTGGGATACGCGCTGCGATGTCGTGCGCGAGCTGGTGGAACCGACGATCCGGACCGAAGTGGTCGTAGAAGGCGAACGTGAACAGGAATGTGTCGACGATCATCGTGCCGCCGGAGTGGTTGCCGACCAGCAGCACCGGCCCCGATGCGGGCACGTTCTCCATCCCGCGCACCTCGGAACGGAAGTACGTCGACAACAGCGGGTTGAGCACCGGGAGAGTCCGCGCGATGTGCTCCGCATCCCAGGCGTCGAAGTTGTCGTCTCCACTCAGCATGCCCGCCGTGTCCCCGAGCACGGACGCCACGATCTGCAGGAAGGCATCGACGGGAGTTGGAGCCCGGCGGGCGAGCTGTAGCAACGGGTTGCGCATCGGGAACATGAGGTGCGCGTCCCCGACCGCGGTCCGACGGAAACCCGGGTCTTAGCCAGCAGTAGGAATCTGGCAGGCTCTAGCTGGGCATGGTGAAGCCATCGCTTAGCGTGACGTGGCCGGAGGTCGCTGCCTGCCGAAGCCGCTTTGCCGCGGTGTACTCCTCGCCGGTGTACCAGGCCATCGCCGCTTCCTTCGACGGAAAGCGCAGGACGATGTTCACATGGCCGGGTGTGCCCTCGATGCCGTCAGCGGAGTAGTCGGCCACCAGAATCTCGGCGCCACTCGCGCCGATGCTCGGCATCGCCGCGGGCGGGTATGCCTGGTATGCGTCAGCGTCGTCGATCGTGTAGTTGAAGATCATGTACGCGCTCATTCGCACATCTAACCGTCGTTGGTCGTTCCCGACCATCCAGGTGATGCTCTCTTCCTGGCCAGCCCAAGCAGGCCATGTCGGACCGGGCCATCAAGCGGGACAGTGGCAGGGTGCAGCAGGGTCGTGGTGAACAGGCAGGGGCAACGACGGTGCCCGCCCCGCCCGGAACGCTCCGAACACAGGTGGTGGGCGCGGCGGCGATCGCGCTTGCAGCGTCGCTGCTGATCGAGAACGTGGTGGTGGTGGCGGGATCGCCAAGCTACGGGGCCCCGATGAAGGAGGTGCTCGCCTACCACGCGGAACACCGGGGCTCGGTCGCGATCGCGGTCGGCCTGCAGGCGCTGTACCTGCCGCTGCTGCTCGCGTTCCTGACCGGTCTCCACGGCCATGTCGGGCGCCGCGGGGGTGCGGGGGCGGACTGGTCGCGCCTCGCGGTGGCCGCCGGCGCAACGTTCTCGGCGGTCTTCGCGGTCTACGCCGTTCTGTGGGACGGAGTCGTGCTGTCCGCCGGCCATCTCGCCGAGCCGAGCCCGGAGTTCGAGCTCGCCTGGCACATGCATGCAGCAGCGTTCGCGCTAGCGATGCCCGCGCTGGGCACCACCTTCATCGGCGCTTCCCTGGCGACGCATGCCAACAGGCTGACGCCGCGCTGGCACTTGCTGCTCGGCGTGGTCGGGGGAGGCCTGCTCCTCGCCGCCGGTGCGGCAAGCCTCGCAATCGCGGACGGCTCGGCGTTCCTGTTCGTTGGGGTGCCCGGCTACTTCGCCTGGATGGTGTGGCTGCTTGCGACCGGCGTACGGCTGGTGCGTGCTCGAACAGCAGACCGTCCTGACGTCGCATCGAGCTTCCCCGAGGAGGAATGAGGGGAAGCCGACATCGAGGCAACCGCGGCGCCACTGAGGCGTCGACAGCCGTTAGGCCTGACTCACGCGGGCGACTCGACCGGAGCTGAGGCGTTCTCGTTCGTGGGAAGGCTGAGGGTGAACCACATGACTTTGCCGGCTCCATCCTCGCGGCGTCGCCAGCCGAAGTCCGAGGCAAGTGCGACGACGATCGCCATTCCACGGCCGGATTCTTCGTAGTCGAAGTCGGCTGGCACGCCGGGGCTCAAGTCGGGAGCGTCGGGGTGCCCGTCGGCGACTGTGAACAGCAGCGTCTGCGTGTCGCCGCTGATGCCCAGGTGCAGTTCGGTGCGGGCGTGCATCAGGCCGTTGGTCACGAGCTCGCTCACCAGCAGTTGTGCAGTGTCGGTGAGTTCTGCGGCGCCGGCGGGCGCGGTCCGCCTGCCTAGAGCCTCCGCGACGAGTCCGCGCGCTTGGCTGGCGGCGCGCGCCGTCGGGAGTAGGTCGAAATGCGCGGCGATCATGGCATCACCGGCGACCAGCGACCGGTCGCCCAGGACTGCCTCGCACGCCACGACAGATCCTTCCCCCTGTGGCCTTCGAGTGAAGCAGCCGGACGGCGTGACGGCTAGCCCCGGGTGCGCCAGACTGGCCCTGGCATCCGCGGCGATGCAGATGTGCTCGCGGAGGGGGTGACCCGTGCATGAGTGGCTCGGCTGACGACCGGAACGCGGCCGCGGACGCCCGGGACCGGGCCGCGGACGAGCGCGACCGGATCGCCGACGAGCGCGACCACATCGCGGGTCAACGAGACCGCGACGCGGACCACCGCGACCGCATCGCGGACGACCGCGAGCAGAAGGCTGACGGGCGGGAGTCGCGGGTCGACCGACTGCTCGCTCGTGCCACCCGTCGTGATCAGGCGGCTGAAGCGCGGGACCGCGCCGCGGAAGCCCGCGATGTCGAGGCCGAGACCCGGCGAGATGACACCCGAGAGGCTGCGGCCGACCGTGCGCAGTCAGACGTCGACCGTCGGTGGAGTGGCCGTGACCGCGACGCTGCAGCGGCGGACCGAGAGACCTCCCTCGAGGAGCGGAGAAACTCCCAGGAGCAGCGAGAGCAGGCGAGGGATGCGCGCCTGGACTCGGCACTCGATCGCCTGTCGAGCGACGCGGACCGGGACCAGGCTCGGAAGAACCGCGAGCAGGCCAACGACGACCGGGTCGCCGCCCGCCACGACCGAGAGCGACGCTCAGATGACGACTCCGCGGAACCGCCCGCGGAGGCCACGGAGGCG
>JAFAQI010000513.1 GCA_019246495.1 Frankiales bacterium
GCGATGGTGTTCACGTTGTAGCCGTTGAGCGTGTCTTGCCCGGTCTCGGACAGGTTGGCGCCGTAGAGCAGGTCGAACACGCGCAGGTCGAGGAAGAACGGGTCGTCCGCCTGGCCGACGTAGGTCTGGCCGCCGTGGTGTGGCAGCTGGCCCTGCTTGATGGCCTGCTGACGAAGGTGGCCGTAGTTCGGCATCGACGCCTGGCCGGTGTCGGACGGAGCGACCTTCTTGTTGCGCAGCAACGTCGTGGTCTTGCCGTGGGACGTCACCGTCAGGTTGTAGGTCTGGTAGAAGTTCAGCGTCTTGTCGCCGAGGTGACGCACGACGCCGGTGTTGTAGAGGAACTGCCCGCCGGAGTCGCGGACGTGGTTCTTGAACTGCCAGGTGTAGGTGACGTCGGAGTGGCCGTCACCGTTGTTGTCGACGTCGATGTTGTAGCGGGCGTCCTCGGCGAACGGGTAGTAGTTCGGGCCGCCGTTGGGCTCCTCGAACGGGTACCAGTTCGCGATCAGCGTGACCGTGTTCGGGCGGTCGGGGCTGACGAACGCGTAGGTGTCGGTGTTGTCAGCGCGCGGGTCGCCGGAGATCAGCGGCGCCTCGCGGTGACTCGACGCATACGACGCCGCGGGGGCGAAGACTGCCCCGGCGGTGACGAGCATGGCTCCCGCGCCGAACGCCGCGACGAACCGCGGTGTTCGACGAGCGGAGCGCGTGGATGTGGACACGTGCGTTCCTTCCGTCGGTGGATGTGACCCCTGTGCTCAAGACCGACTGCCGGCTGGTCTCGCAGTGCTTTCGCGGTGGCGACGGGATCGGATGTGTCCGCGCCGGAAATTGGTCACATCGGGCCAGGACGAAACCGTGCGGACTAGGGTCACTCGGGTGGAATCCCGCCGGTCGATCGACGCCGAGTTCACCGCACTGCCGTTGACGGCACTCGCCGATGCCGGGCTGGACCGCGCGCGTGCGCTAGGCGTGGCGCACGCTGACGTCCGGGTGGAGCGCATCCGCACTGGTGACCTCGGCTTGCACGACGCGCGGCTCGAGACGAGTCACGACGACGACCAGCGCGGTGTCGCTGTTCGGGTCGTTCACGACGGCACCTGGGGGTTCGCGGGCGGTGTCGACCTGACCGTCGATGCGGTGAGTCGGCTGGTTGAGGAAGCGGTCGCGATCGCGAAGGCCTCGCATCCGGTGGCGAGCGAACGCGTCGAGCTGGCGCCGGAGGCGTCGTACGGCGAACAGACGTGGGTGTCGGCGTATGAGATCGACCCCTTCGACGTCCCTGTCGAAGAACGCATCGAACTGCTCGAGGCATGGTCACGACAGCTGCTGGCCAGCCCGACAGTGCGGCACACGGACGCGACGCTGAAGCAGGTGCGCGAGGCGAAGTTCTACGCCGACACCAACGGGACGACGACGACGCAGCAACGGGTGCGCTTGCAGTGCCAGCTCACCGGCATCTGGGTCGACGAGGAGTCCGGCCGGTTCGAGAGCATGCGGACGATCGCTCCCCCGGTCGGTCGCGGGTGGGAGTGGCTCACGGGCGCGCACCACGACTGGGCGGGAGAGCTGGCCGAGCTGCCCGAGCTCCTCGCGGAGAAGGCGGCTGCGCCGTCGGTCGAGGCGGGCGACTACGACCTGGTCATCGACCCGTCCAACCTCTGGCTCACGATCCACGAGTCGATCGGTCATGCGACGGAGCTCGACCGGGCGCTGGGCTACGAGGCGAACTACGCCGGCACGTCGTTCGCGACACCGGACAAGCTCGGGTCGTTGGAGTACGGCTCCCATGTCATGCACGTCACGGGCGACCGGCAGGCCGAGCACGGTCTCGCAACCGTCGGCTGGGACGACGAAGGCGTGGCCGGGCAGACGTGGGACCTGGTGAAGGACGGCATCCTCGTCGGCTATCAGCTCGACCGGCGGATCGCGGCGGCGACCGGTGCGGCCCGGTCGAACGGCTGCGCGTTCGCGGACTCACCGTTGCACGTGCCGATCCAGCGGATGGCCAACGTGTCGTTGCAGCCGGCGGCGGGTGGCGCGTCGACCGACGAGCTGATCTCGGGAGTCGACAACGGCATCTTCATCATCGGTGACAAGTCGTGGTCGATCGACATGCAGCGCTACAACTTCCAGTTCACCGGGCAGCGGTTCTTCCGGATCCGCAACGGCCGGCTCGACGGAATGCTGCGTGACGTCGCGTATCAATCTTCGACGACGGACTTCTGGGGCGCGATGGACGCCGTCGGCGGCCCGCAGACCTATGTCCTCGGTGGTGCGTTCAACTGCGGCAAGGGTCAGCCGGGGCAGGTCGCCCCGGTGAGCCATGGCTGCCCGAGCGCGAGGTTTCGCGGCATCCGCATCCTCAACACCGTGCAGGAGGGCCACAAGTGAGCGGCCCGCTGACTCCGCAAGAGTCTGTCGAGCGGGCGCTTGCCGCGGCATCTGAGGACTGCGTCGTCATCGCCTCGACGACGCACACGGCCAACCTGCGGTGGGCCAACAACACGCTGACGACGAACGGCGTCACGAGGTCGACCGAGCTGACCGTCATCACGATCGTCGGCGGCGCCGAGGCGCGCGCCGCCTCGGTCTCGCGCAACGGCGTCACCGCCGACGAGATCGGCGAGCTGGTCGAGCTCAGCCTTGCGGAGGCCGCCGGAAGCCCAACCGCTGACGACGCGGCGCCGCTCGTCGACGGCCGGACGTCCGGCGACTGGGACGAGGCACCCGCGGAGACGTCGATCGCGGCGCTGGAGACCGTCGCGCACGGTCTTGCCGAGTCGTTCGAGATCGCTCGCGGGCGCGGCGAGGGGCGTTACGGATACGCCGAGCACGCGGTGACCACGACGTACGTCGGGTCGTCCCGCGGGCTACGGCTGCGGGATGTGCAGGGCGACGGGCGGCTCGAGCTGACCGGGCGGTCCGACGACGGAAGTCGATCGGGCTGGGCCGGGTTGCGTGCCGCGACGGCGGAAGGCATGGACGTGGCGAGCCTCGAACGCGAGGTGGCGCGACGTCTGGACTGGAGCACGCGACGTCTCGACCTTCCGGCCGGGCGATACGACACGATCCTGCCGCCGTCGGCGGTGGCCGACCTGATGGTCGATGCCTACTGGTCGATGGGCGCGCTCGACGCCCATGAAGGCAGCACCGTCTATTCGCGCCCGCACGGCGGGACTCGAGTTGGTGAGTCGCTCACCGATGTCCCGCTGACGATGCGCAGCGATCCCGCGCTCGCGGGATTGGAGTGCACGCCGTTCGTCGTGGCCGGTGCATCGAGCCGGTTGTCGTCGGTGTTCGACAACGGGCTGCCGCTCGAGTCGACCGAGTGGATCTCCGAAGGCCGGCTCAACGGTCTGCTGCAGACCCGGCACTCCGCCGACATCACGGGGCTGCCGATCACGCCGTTCATCGACAACCTCGTCGTCGAGGGCCGCGCCGCGACGGAGTCGATCGACGACATCATCGCGTCGACCGACCGCGGGCTGCTGCTCACGTGTCTGTGGTACATCCGCGAGGTCGATCCGCAGACGTTGCTGCTCACCGGGTTGACCCGCGACGGCGTCTTTCTCATCGAGGGCGGTGAGGTCGCCGGCGCAGTGACGAACTATCGCTTCAACGAGAGTCCCGTCGACATGCTGCGGCGCATCACCGCAGTCGGTCGGAGCGAGGACACTCTCGCCCGCGAACTCGGCGACTACTTCACGCACACGCGGATGCCGGCGCTGCGCATCGCGGAGTTCAACATGTCGTCCGTCAGCCAGGCGTCGTAACCGCTGCTACTGGAGGTAGCCCTCGACCTCGGCGACGGGACGGGGTTCGGCGGCCGCGGGGTCCTCGCCGAACTCCCGACGCGCTTGCCGCTGGCGGAGCAGGTCCCAGCATTGGTCGAGCTGCGTCTGCACTTCCGCGAGCCGCTTCGCCTCTTCCTTCGTGTGCTCGCCTTTCTTCTCGAAGAGCGCGTGCTCTT
>JAFAQI010000558.1 GCA_019246495.1 Frankiales bacterium
GACCGCGTGGTTCAGCTCCGGGTTGTCGATGGTCAGGATGCCCATCTTGAAGTGACCGGCTGGGTTAGCCGTGCCCGTCACCGTGTTCCACGGGGCGTACCAGTTGCCGATCGTCCACGCCCGCACCGCGGCGAGGACCGACCGGTCGATGTTCATCGCAGCGGTGGCAAAGTCGATGAGGCTGTGGCCGTCGCTGTCGGACAGGCCGAGCAGGTTGCCGTCGAACTGCGCAGTGCCGGCGTGGTTGAGGCAGCTCTTCGCGTCGCCGAACCCTGAGGCCACGAGCACGGCAAGCACCTTGTGGTCTTGGGTCATGAACGAGCACATCTGCTGCGCGGTCACGGCGTAGGGCTGGGTGGACGTGGCGTCCTCGCCGTAGGTCAGCAGGACGAGCTTGCGACCCGCGACACCGCCGTGCTTGTTGATGTCGTTGACCAGAAGGCGGACCTCGGTAACAGCGTCGCCGGTGTTCAGGCCATGCGCACCGAGCGCTTCGTCAGCGGCTGTCGAGTTCGTGGCGTATACCAAGCCGATCGTGACCGTCGTGGCCGTCACGCCTGGGCCGGCCGCCTGGCTGCCGGTCGTCGTCACGCCGGTCGAGCCCGGCACTGAACCGGACGGTGCTGTCGCCGTCCCGGTGGACGGGGCGCCACCGCCTGGCACCGTTGCCGAGCCGGTCAGCGGTCCCGCTGCGGAGCCGTTGCCGGCCGACGCCCCCGGTGCACCTGTGGCCACCGTTTGCGGCGTCTGGAACTCGCCGCCGTTGCCGCTCGACAGGCGGCTCTGGCTGCTGAGCGGGACGGTGGTGCCGCACGCGGCCAGGGCGACCGACAAGCCTGACAGGACAACAGCTCGCGGCAACCGCGCCTTCGCGTTCACGACCACACCCCGTCGTGCGTGCTGACGCCGACGGCTGCGGTGTCGGGCGTCGCGGCGAACGCGCGGATGTGCTCGGCGATGAGCTTCGGGCACTCGTAGATCAAGCCGTGCGTCGCATCGACCTCGATCACCTGAACGTTGGATCGGGTTTCCGCGATCGACCGCAGCCGGCGGATGACGGCACGACGGCGAGCCGCGGCGAGTGCTCGCAGTTCGTCCGGCCAACCCGGAGCTGCATCTTCACGCGTCGCGATGCACACGAGGTTGGGAGCGGTCAGCTCGTCGTACATCCCGAGCATGTCGAGCTGCTCGGCCGACCGACGGATCGCTTCGAGCTGTGTGGCGTCAGGCCGCGTGGTGAACGTGCCGTCCGCCGCGTCGACGAGTTTCCGGTCGAACGCCTCCTCCGCCAGCGCCTGGTCGAACCCGAGTGCGCGCGCTCCGGCGACCCACGCCTGCCTGCCGGCCTCGACCTGCGCCGCCGGCAACGGCTGCGTCATCGAGCGAATCGCGTCGTCCGTGACCTCATCGAGCAGTCGACGTAGCCGCTCCACCTCGGCGCGATCCATGTCGTACTGGTCCGCCGGCCCGGAGCCGAAGCCATCGAGGTTGACGGCGGCGACTTGCTCGACGCGCTGGGAGTAGAGCGCGGCGAGCATGCCGCCGAGCGAGTGCCCGACGAGCATCGGTCGGGTCATCGTGAAGTGGTCGAGGACCACCCGGACGTCGCCGAGAAGCGCGTCCCAGTTCCACGCACCGTCGCCCGATCGACCGTGGTTGCGCAGGTCCATGCCAACGACGCGATGGTCGGCGACGAGGTACGACGCCAACGGCGCCATGTCGACAAGGGTGTTGCCCGCGCCGGGCAACAACAGCACGGGCGAACCGTCGCCGCCGAACTCGCGCACGGCCAGGTCGACACCGCCCGACGTCACGAACCCATCCACCCGGCTGCCTTCCGCGGAGCGGCCGCGAGACCTGCCCGACCCGCGACGCTATGCGGTGCATAGTATTGTGCCGTCATGCCGCGGTCAATAACTCCTTCTGCCGTAGAGTGATGGCGTGACCGAGGCGGCCGTCCGGCAACGACCGGGACCGAAGCCGCGCTTCACCCAGGACGACCTCGTCGACGCTGCGCTGGCGGTGGTCGACGCCGACGGCTTCGGAGCGCTCTCCCTGCGGGCGGTGGCGCGCGAGCTCGGCGTCACGTCGATGGCGATCTACACCTACGTCGCCTCCCGCGATGACCTCTACTGCCTGGTGGTCGACCGCCTGATCAGCACCAAGCTCGCCGACTTCGTCTGGCCCGAGCCGTGGCCGGATGCGCTGCGTCTGTTCGCCGACAACCTCAGTGACCTGATCGACGACCACCCGGCACTCATCGAGGCGTTTGCGCAAGGCCAGATGCGGACCGCCATCGCTGCATCGGTCGCCAACCAGATGTTGGAACGATTGCTCGCCGGTGGCCTGCCGTTGCGTGGCGCCGGGACGGCGTACGCCGCGATGCACGCGCTCGTCCTGGGTCACGCCGTTCTCCGCGAGGCGGGCAAGTCGGTCGCGACCGGTGCGTCGACGTTGACGCGCGTCGCTGATGACGATGACGCGTCGGCGCTTGCGACGTATACGGCGCGCGAGGGCCGTCTCGTCGACGTCACGCTGCACGAGATGCTCGAGTTGCTCATCGCCGGCATCGAGCACAGTGTCGACCCGGTTGACGACCAACGAACCGTCAGCTGATTAGACCGGCGCGGAAGGCTGCTGCGACCGCTCCCGTGCGCGACCGGGCGTCGAGCTT
>JAFAQI010000373.1 GCA_019246495.1 Frankiales bacterium
CGCCGCGACGGACCGCGGCGTACGCGTCCTTGACGCCGAGGTTGGGGTAGTAGCCGAGCCCCGTCACGAGGAAGATGTCGCCAGAGCGGTCGTGGGCGTTGAAGTAGCAGCGGTCATAGACGTTGCGGTCGCCGCTCGCGACGTAGCCGAGCGACAGCGGGACCTGGTGAATCGGATATTCGGCGAGCGGAACGGGCATCGCGGACTCCCTCAGCCGTTGTCGAGCAGCCGCTCGAGGAGCGCGCGGCAATAAATGAACTCTTCGGGGTCGGCCGGCTGCTCGCGCTCGCCGAAGTGCGCCTGCCGTTGCCCGGTGCGCAGGAAGACCACGGCCCACTGGACGGCCGCATAGACGATGAAGAAGTCGAGGTCGCGCGGCTCGTACGACGTCTGCGCGTCGTACCGCTCGCTCACGTCCGCGGCGCGCAGGAAGTCAGGCATTCCAGGCAGTCCGAGCGACTCGGCGAGGTCCTGGAAGACGAGATGGCCGCAGATCAGCCAGGCGACGTCCAGCTCGCGCGGGCCGAGTCCGGCCATCTCCCAGTCCAGCAGCGCGGCGGGAGCGAAGTCGCGGTAGATAACGTTGCCGATGCGCGAGTCGCCCCACGAGAGCACCGGCGGACTCTCGTGCGCGGGCCAGTGCGCGTCGAGCCAAGCGAAGGCGCGGTCGACAAGCGGCGAGACGCCACCGGCGTTACGGACCATCGCGTACCACGCGCGGGTGTTCGCGACATGTCGGCGCAGATGCGTCTCGCCGCCGACCTCGCGTTCGAGGAATTCAAAGCGCTTCGTCGCGTCGTCGATCGCATGCAGCGCCGCGATCGCGTCCACCGTCGTGTCCTGAAGCCGTCGCTGATTTGCGGCCGGCGCGTCGAACAACCAGTTGCCGCCGAACGTGTAGGGGAGCACGTCCGGCGGCACCTCGCCATCGACGCGATCCATGACGAAGAACGGCGCGCCGAGTGCGCGGAGATCCGTCTCGCACCAGCGCGGCGTCGGCACCGGCACGTCGGTGAGCTCGTGGACGAGCCGGATCGCCTCGAACTGGCCGGGCATGTCATAGCGCGGAAACACCGGTACGTCGTCCGCGTCCGGCGCAACCCTCGCGACGAGGTCTTCGTCGTACGCCGTCACGCCGTCGTTCCACGTCGCGTGGAAGAGCACGGTGTCGCTGGACATGCCGTTGGCGTCGGTGCCCTTCACGTCACTGACCGCGACATCGGTCGCGTTGGCGAGCCGGCGCGCGAGCCACGTCTCGAGGCGCGACCGCAGGACGTCCGGGTCGCGACTGCTGCGTCGCATCGGCGTCGAGGCGGGAGTGGTCACGAAGCCTCCTCGGCGATGAGCGCGGCCGAGATCACGCGAGCGACCTGGCTCGCGAAAGCCTCGGCGTCAGCCGCGCCGGTGCTGATCGCGCGGACGAACAGCGCGCCGATCATCACGTCGAACAGCGACTGCACATCGGCGACCGGCTGCCGCCCGGTGCGCGCCACGAAGTCGGCGAACGCCGCGCGCATTGGCGTGAGGCTTCGTTGCACGAGACGTTGGAAGAGCTCGGGGTCGGTCTGGTACTCCGTCAGCAGTCCTGGGATCGCGGCGCGGACCGCCGGGTCGGCGAGGTGCTCGACGATGCCGCGGCAGTAGGTCTCGAGGTCGCTGCCGATGTCGCCGGTGAGGCTCGGCTCGACGAGCTGGCCGGTCGGAAACACCGCCTCCTCCACGAGCTCCGCCTTGCTGGACCAGCGGCGATAGATGCTCGGCGCGCTCACGCCCGCGAGCCGCGCGATGGCCTGGATGCTCGTCGCCTGGTAGCCGTCTTCGACCAGCAGCCGCAGCGTCGCCTCGCGGACCGCGGAGTCGACCCGCGGATCACGCGGGCGCCCGACGCGCGGAGTCTCGTCGTCGATCGCGCCGATTCCGTCGTACGCCGAGGCGCCGTCGTCCGCGAGCGCTCCCGGCATGCGAGCAACGTAATTCGTTCCACCCTCTAACGCAACGCTCCGGCCCTTCAGCGCCGGCGCAGGTTGACCCACAGCGACATCCACGGGACGTTGGCGCGGTTGTTGCTGACGGACCGCAATCTCGGGGAGGGCGCATCATGAAGCGACCGAGTCATGGCACCGTCGTTGCCTACCTAGCGTTGTTCGCGGCGATGTCAGGCACTGCCGTGGCGGCCACCGGAGGCTCGTTTCTCCTGGGCCGAAAGAACGCGGCTGGAGTTACGACGACCCTCACCAATTCGGGGAAGGGCGCCGCGTTGTCGCTGAAGAGCCACAAGGCAAAGACCCCGGCATTGCGGGTGAACACCAAGGCGCTCGTGCCGAACCTCAACGCATCGCTCCTCGGCGGCTCGACGCTGCCTGCGCTGCGTCCAGTCGTCCTGGTTCGGCAGAACAACGTGGCGAAGAGCGACTACGGGATCGCGTGGACCAATGTCGTGGGCATGTCAGGCACGCTGAAGATTCCGGCCGGACGTTCCCGGCCGACGGTCTTCACGTATAGCGCGGAGTGCCTCGTGACCGGTGGAACGGATGGCGACTACGCATCGATCCAGATCCTCGTCGATGGCCATGCCGTCACGCCGGATTCGAAGGACGGCGGAGACTTCGCGTTCTGCTCCGAGGGCAGCACGACGGCATGGATCGGAGCGTCCACCCAGGGGTATGGCGTGCTCGCGCCAGGCACGCACACCGTCCAGGTCCAGGTCCTAACCCTTACGGGCGGGTCAGCGCTCACCCGTCTCGACGACATGCAACTGACCGCCACTGCCCTGTAGACATCCAGTGGCAGGGCCCGGGGCGCTCTGCCCGGCCGCTCCGCCGTGCAGCCCTGGGCGAGTTCTCGTGTGGGCATCCGCATGGGCCGTAGCCTTGCTGTCGAGTCTTTCTGCTCAGGCGGATCGGCTCTGGAGGGCTCGCCTAGTGGCCGATGGCGGCGGTCTTGAAAACCGCTATGGCGCGGAAGCGTCATCGTGGGTTCGAATCCCACGCCCTCCGCCGCCGGAGGTATCCGAATTCGCTCCACCGGTCGCGAGCGTGCGAGATCCTTGGACGCGTGACCGTCACGCGCGACGCGGCTGCCCGGACCATCGTGGGCCGGGGGCCTGAGCTGCAGGCGATCGACACGGCGGTCGCGGCGCTCGCCGACGGTCAAGGCGGCGCGGTCGCTCTCGTCGGTCCCGGTGGGGTGGGCAAGTCGCGGCTAGCCCGCGAGGCAACCGCCATCGCGAGCGCCCGAGGGCTGACCGTTCTCAGCGGTCGAGCGGTCGCCACTGGCGGCTCGACGCCGTACCGGCCGTTGATCGAGGCACTCGCGCCGTGGGCGCGCACACATGCGCCGGGCGACGTCGACCTGGGCGCGCACGAGCGCGCGTACGGCGTCCTGGTGCCGGGCTGGGCGACCGGCGCGGCCGAACCGTTGTCGCCGGTGTTCGTCGCCGAGGCGTTGCTGCGCCTGTTGCCGCACGTCAGCGGCGGCGCGCGGACGCTGCTACTGCTCGAAGATCTGCACTGGGCAGACGAGGAGACGCTGGCCGCGACCGAGTACCTCGCCGACGCGGCGGAGTCGGTGCCGTTCCTGCTGATCGGCACCGCGCGGGATGACGAGGGGCCGGGCGCCCGACGAACCATCCGAGCCCTGGCCGCGCGTGGCGCGATGCGCCTGCTGCGATTGATGCCGCTCGACGCCGAAACGACACGCGAGCTCGCCGAGCAACGGCTCGGTCGGACGCCGACTCCAGCGTTGACGTCCCTGCTCGTCGATCGAGCCGAGGGTTTGCCGCTATTCGTCGAGGAGTTGCTCGCCGCGCTCGAGCTGACTGGGAGCCTGGTCATCGAGGATGACCGCGCCGATGTCGTGGGTCTGGGCGAACAGGTCCTGCCACTTTCGGTTGCCGACACCGTGTCCGCGCGTCTGGAGCAGCTGACCGACGACCAGCGCCGAGTCATCGAGGCGGCGGCTTTGCTCGGACGCTCCTTTGACGACAAGCTCGTGGCAGCAGCCGTAGGCGCCGACGTGGCGCCCGCCCTGCAAGCGGCGACCACGATCGGGCTGGTCCATGAAGATCCGGATCGGGTCGGTCGGGTGCGGTTCCGGCACGCGTTGCTCCGCGATGGAGTCTTGGTCTCCACCTATCCGCCGCGGCGGGTGGAACTCGCCCGGTCGCTGCTCGAGCAGCTGAGCACTGACCACCTCAACGACGACGACCGTGCAGTCGCGATCGAGCTCGCTGCCCGTGCCGGTGAGTCCGCTCTCGCCGCTCGGCTCGCATTGCGGCGGGCGATGGACGCCTTCGACGTGTGGGCAATGGGTACGGCGGAGCGTGGCCTCGCGGAGGCCCGCTCGTTCGCCGGCCGGGATCCGGACCTGCTCATTGAGATCGACATGCTCGCGCTGCGGGTGGCGTCGATTGTCGGCCGGCTCGACGTCGTCATGCGTATCGGCCAGGCGCTGCTGTCCCGGCTCGATCGCAACGGCCGGCATGACCAGGAGCTCCTCGACGTGCACCTCCGGCTCGCGCAAGCGCTGCTCGACGAGGCGAAGTGGCAAGAGGCCAAGCCGCATCTCGACCAGGCCGCCACGCTGATGCGGGTCGCTGACGCGTGCCATGTGACGAGGCTCGAGCTGTGGACGGCGGTCCTCGACTGGCAAAGCCGTGATGTCGACAGCGCGCGCCGGCGGGCGGCACACGCCGCCGAGCTCGCCCGCGTCGACGAAGACCAGGCGGACCTGGTTTGTTGCGCGCTGCTGCACGAAGGCCGGGCTTGGATGCCGGACGTCGAGACGACCCGAGCTCGCTGGCAGGAGGCAGCGGACTACGCCGAGACGCACGGCGTCCGGCTGTGGCAGGCGCGAATGCTGCTGGAGCTCGCCACGCTCGAGGCAGACGAACTTCGGCTGCCGGCGGCAGTCGTCGACGCTCAACTGCGCGAGGTCGACGCGATCGCGCACGAGTGCGGCGCGGTCCAGACGCAGACGCGAGTTGCTCTGATCCAGGCCCGGCTGCACCTCATGCGTGGCGCCGTCGACGCGGCGGCCGAATCCATCGCGCTCGCCGACGCGCGCGGCGTGGCCGGATTCGCGTCGCGCAAGGCGCGCGCCGATTGCGTGGCTGCCATCGCTCTTCTTCGCGGCGAAGTGCCGGACGAGTTGACCCCGTCCACCGCCGTGCTCGCCGCGTTGCTGGCGGACGACGTCGACGCGGCTCGCGCTGCCGCCGCCGACGCCCCGCGGCCGGCTGCTCGCGCCGCGTTGTCGCCGTTGGTCGACCTCTTCGACGTCGACCCGCGGGCGTTCGGCGCTGTCGTCGACGCACTCTCCTTCCTGCCCGACCTTGCCACCGCAGTCGCGCGGTTGCACGAGGCGCCGCTGCTCGCAGCGCTCTTCACCCACCTCTACGCCAGCGGCGCACCGGAGGACCGGGACGCGCTGCACGCAGCCGTGGCGACATTCGACTCGTTGGGGCTGACCAAGCCGGCAGACGCCTGCCGGGCGTTGTTGCGTACGGCGGGCGTGCCGCTGCCGCGTCGTTCCTCGTCGCAGGACGGCGTACCTGATCAGCTGCGCGCGATGGGAGTGACCGCTCGCGAGTTTGACGTGCTCAAGCTGCTCGCGCAGGGCCATACCAACAAGGACGTCGCGGCAGCGCTCTACCTGTCGCCGCGGACCGTCGAGAAGCACGTCGAGAGGTTGCTGATGAAGACCGGCGCGCCTAATCGGACGGCACTGGCCGCACTTGCGCGCGCATAACCGCCGCTAGCGGTGCTCCGGGTTGGGTTGCCATCGTCGAAGCTGGGAGAGCAATGAGAAGCCGGATCCTCCCTCTGACCGTGTTGTCGCTCGCGCTGCTCGCCGGGTGCGGGGGCTCGGGCTCGCCGGGCCATGCGACCGGACCGAACGGTCAGGCAGTAGCGCTGTTTCCCTTGCCGGCGAACCCGATGGCGCTTGTCGTCAAGGCTGGGCTGACGCCGGAGAAGAAGGAAAGCCTGATCAACCACGTCCACGCGCACCTTGATCTGTTCGTGGACGGCCGGCGGGTGCTCGTCCCCGGCGGCATCGGAATCAACATCAACGATCCCGGCGTGCACAAGGACGGCCAGGGCGACAAGGCGGGGTATGGCGGAATCAGTGGCTGCGCGCAGCCATGCATCTCGCCCTTGCATACCCACGGACCCGACGGGATCCTGCACACCGAGTCGGCGACCAAGGTCGTCAATACGCTCGGCCAGTTGTTCACCGAGTGGGGTGTCGTGCTCACCCGAAATTGCCTTGGCACTCACTGCGGTGGCGTCACGGCCTATGTCAACGGCAAGGCGGTCAATGGCGATCCCGGTGCGATCGGCCTGACCGACCGGCTCGAGATCGCTCTGGTGGTCGGGACACCGCCCGCCAGCATCCCGAAGGACGCCGACTTCTCCGGGGCGTAACTCCCCTCAGAACGTGAAGGCTTCGTCCTCGGCCAGCGTCACAAGCTGGTCGAGTGTCAACGGCTGGTCGCCGTGGGACTGCGCGGTGGCGCCGGGCCCGAACGGATAGTTGCTCTCCTGCGCCTGCACGACAACGCCGTCCGGCCGGTGCACCTCAGCCGTGAGTACGACGTCGCCGCGCCCCGCCTGCACTTGCCCCGTCCGCACAACACTGCCGTCCGGCAACGTCGTCTCGGTGCAGTTGTCCGCCGCCGTGCACTCACCCGTGAACGGCACCTGCTGTGTCACCTCGTGCGTGACCTGCACGCCGATGTCGCCGGACCCGTTCGACTCGCGCACATCGACGTTGCCGTCGAAGTACGACGGATGCCCCGAGTCGAGCTTCGACGACTCCTGCGCGAAGGCGCGTGTGTAGGTGATCGTCAGGCCGAACCCGTTCACTCGCTTCTCGAGATGCGCTCCGAGCCGGGACGCGATCGCCGCGGGGTCGGCGGAGTACCTGTACGGCGGCCCGGCCGGCGGCGTCGATGTGTCAGCGCCACCGGCTTGCGCACCCGCGGTCGTCCCGGGCGAACAGACCTCCATCACGACCCGATGCGCGTGCGCCCCGCCATGGATGGTCTTCACGGTGGGCTCGGCTCCGACCCGGCCGGAGCGCACCAGCCGCATGAGGTTGTGCTTCGAGCCCTTCGGCGTACCGCTGACGAGGTAGCAGTGCGCCTTCGGCGGCGTCGTCGCCGAATGCGCCGGCGGCCGGGCACCGAGGCTGACCGAGTCGTCGTGCCCACCCAGCGTCATCACCGGGACGGCCACGGCAGCCGTCAGCCCGGCAGCACCCGCCGTCCCGGCAACGGCGACAACCGCGGTACGCCGACGACGTGCCCGCTGGCCGGACGCGACGACGCGGTCGATGTCGTACGGCGCCTCCGGTTCGTTGTCGAGGAGCCGAGCGAACTGGTCCCTGAGATCCGTCATGACGACTCCTCCATCAACAGGGCGGGATCGCCCAGCAGGTCGCGAAGTGTGGTGAGGGCACGCGCGGTCTGGCTCTTGACCGTGCCCTCTGAACAGCCGAGCGCGTCAGCGGTCTGAGCGACCGACATGTCGAGCCAGAACCGCAGCAGCAGCGTCGCGCGCTGGCGCCGGGGGAGACGCGTCAGCGCAGACCGCAGGTCGAGCATGTCGTCCGCCGGTCGCTCGGCCGCGGCGTCCAGGTCGACGAACTCGACCGGGGACTCGCGCCGCCACGGCCGGCGCCGCTCGTCGAGGAAGCAGCGCACGAGGATGCGCTGGACGTAGGCGTCGGGCGGCCCGCCCCCTTGCACTCGCGTCCACGCGACGTACAGCTTCACCAGCGTGGTCTGCACCAGGTCGTCGGCCCGGTGCCAGTCCCCACAAAGCAGGTACGCCGACCGTCGCAGCGCAGGCCGTCGCGCGATCGCGAACGCGCGGAAGGCGCCTTCGTCCGCCAGTGACATGCCCACGATGTCTATACGTAGTGCGGCCCGACGGAGGTTGTCAGGCGATGGAGCAGGCGCACCACATGTCCGGTTCGACCCACGGCGGCCGGATCTCGGGAGAAAGGGAAGAGACACCTTCCCATTCCGGTTGACGTGGTCGAGAGCCCCTTCTTACCGTCAGGTGAAGAACGGGGTGGCACGGATCGGCATGGGGGCGGGGTGAGCGGCATGGCTTGGGCGCGCTCACTTTGGCATCGCCTCGGCCAGCGCCGCGGGTTGCGCGAGCTCATGCTCATCGCGATCGTCTACTCCCTCTACGACGGCAGCCGCTTCGTCGTCGAGGGGCAACAGAGCACGGCGTTCATGCACGCCGCGAGCGTCATGCACCTCGAAGCGCTCCTCGACATGCGCTGGGAGCACGCGCTCAACCAGGCCGTCAGCGCGCACGCGTTCCTCGCCGTACCCGCCGACTACATCTACGCGACGATGCACTACATCGTCACGCCGATCGTCCTCATCTGGATGTGGCGGCGACACCGCGACGTCTATCCCCGGGCCCGTACGACGCTGGTCGTCGCGACCGTCATCGGCCTCGTCGGCTTCAGCCTCATGCCGGTTGCGCCACCGCGGATGCTGCCCGGCTTCGTCGACACGATGGCGCAGTACTCCGGCTTCGGCTGGTGGGGGCCGGACGCCAGCGCCCCGCGCGGTCTCGGCAGCTTCACCAACCAGTTCGCAGCGATGCCGTCACTGCATGTCGGCTGGGCGCTGTGGTGCGGGTGGCAGCTGATCCGGCATGGCGAGCACCTGATCACCCGGGTCATGGGCGTCCTCTATCCGGCGGTCATCTCGATCGTCGTCATCGCGACGGGCAACCACTACCTGCTCGACGCCGTCGCCGGCATCGCTGTCGTCGTCTTCGCGATGGTCATGGTCCGCGGACTCGCTGCCGTCGTACCGCACCGGGTCATCGACCTGCGCGACCACATCGTCGAGCAGCGGGAGTCTCCGGAGAACCGGCCTACGCTGGTCGCGTGAGCACGGAAGCCGAGCTGCTGACGATCGAGCAGCTCGCGTCCCGCACGGGTCTCACCGTGCGCAACATCCGCTCGCACGTGACCCGTGGCCTGCTGCCCGCGCCGCACCTCAAGGGCCGCACCGGTTACTACGGGCCGGAGCACATCGCGCGGTTGCAGCTCATCACCGGCCTTCAGCAGCAGGGCTTCAACCTCGCGTCGATTCACAAGCTGGTCGGCGGCCCGTCGGCGCCGTCGGCCGACGAGACTGTCGCGTTCTATCGGGCCGCGCTCGGCCCGTGGCTCACCGAGAGCCCAGAGCTGTGGGACGAGGGCGACCTCGCCGCGCAGTTCGGCATCGCGCCCGACCCGGCGCTGGTCGAGACGCTCAGCGGTCTGGGAATGCTCGAGCGGACCGACGACGGCCGCATCCGCGTGCTCAACCCCGCACTCATCCGCGTCGGCCGGCAGCTCGCGGCACTCGGCTACAGCATCGGCGACCTGCTCGGCGTCCTTGCCCCGTTGATGGAGCACAGCGCCGCGGTCGCCGCAGCGTTCGTGCAGATGTTCCTCGACGTGCAGTGGGCCGACTACGTCGTCGCCGGGATGCCGCCGGAGCGGCTGCCGGAGCTCCAGACGCTGATCGAGCAGCTCCAGCCGCTGGCTGCGCAGGCGGTCGTCGCGGCGTTCCAGCAGTCGATGACCGAGGCGATCCGCCCGGCCTTTGAACGCGCGGCGACGGACTTGCTTGCGGGCGACGCTGGCCCAGGCAGTGACGGCGCCGGCCGTGAGGAGGGTCACACCGCAACGGCCTAGCGCTCGTCCGGCTCAGATGTGACACTGATCGACGTTACATAAAACGCCGACAGGGAAGAGTGCCGCCGTGGAGCACGTGCGCGTCGCCATCGCCGGAGCCGGGTTCGCCGGCATCGCCATGGCAGTGAAGCTGTTGGAGGCCGGTGAGCGGGACTTCGTCGTGCTCGAGCGTGGCGACGACGTCGGCGGCACCTGGCGCGACAACACCTATCCCGGCTGCGCCTGCGACGTGCCGTCGCACCTCTATTCCTTCTCGTTCGCGCCGAACCCTGACTGGTCGCGCACCTACTCGCCGCAGCCCGAGATCCAGGACTACCTGCGCCGCACTGCGCGCGACTTCGGCGTACTTCCGTTCGTTCGTCTCGGCACCGAGGTGGTCGAGGCGTCGTACGACGAAACGACGAACCGCTGGCACATCGTCACGTCACAGGGCGAGCTGACGGCAGACGTCTTCGTCGTCGCAACCGGACCGCTGTCGGAGCCGTCGGTCCCTGACGTGCCGGGGCTGGAGACGTTCGCCGGCGCGGTCTGGCACTCGGCGCGCTGGGACCACGGGCACGACATCACCGGCGAGCGGATCGGCGTCATCGGCACGGGAGCGTCCGCGATCCAGTTCGTGCCCGAGGTGGCGAAGACCGCGTCGCAGGTAACGGTGTTCCAGCGCACGCCGCCCTGGGTCATGTCGCGACCGGATCGGCGCATCAGCCGCGCGGAGAAGCTGCTCTATCGCCGCGTCCCCGCACTGCAGAAGCTGGTGCGCTGGTTTGTCTACTGGCGCCAGGAGCTGTTGCTCATGCCGGGGCTCGTCTACTTCCCGGCGATGCTGAAGCTCGGCGAAAAGGTCGCCCGCCGCACGATCGATCGGCACATCACCGACCCGGCGTTGCGCGCGAAGGTCACGCCGACCTACCGCCTCGGCTGCAAGCGCGCCCTCATCTCGAACGACTGGTATCCGGCGCTCGCCCGCGACAACGTCGACGTCGTCACCGACCGCATCGTCGAGGTGCGCCCGCACGGCGTCGTCACAGCGGACGGCGTGGAGCACGGCATCGACACGCTCGTGCTCGGCACCGGCTTCAAGGTCACCGACATGGCGATCGCCGACCGCGTTCGCGGGCGCGGCGGCGTGAGCCTCGCCGAGGTCTGGGACAACAGCCCGCGGACCTATCTCGGCAGCACCCTCCCCGGCTTCCCCAACTTGTTCTTCCTCGTCGGGCCCAACACCGGCCCTGGTCACACGTCGGTCGTGTT
Organism: Frankiales bacterium; assembly: GCA_019246495.1. Classification (GTDB taxonomy): domain Bacteria; phylum Actinomycetota; class Actinomycetes; order JAFAQI01; family JAFAQI01; genus JAFAQI01. The sequence goes on from JAFAQI010000373.1 coordinate 10,969, forward strand.
CTACGTCGAGGGCCAGGTGCGCTACGTCGTCGACGCGCTCGCGACGATGCGTCGCGACCGGCTGGCGACCGTCGACGTACGCCGGGATGTCTTCGAGCGGTTCAACGACCGGCTCCAGCAGCGGATGCAGCGCACGGTCTGGGTGACCGGCGGCTGCGGCAGCTGGTATCTCGATGCCAAGGGCCGCAACACCACGCTGTGGCCCGGCCCGTCGTTCGAGGTGGTGCTGCGCACGCGGCGGTTCGACGTGGAGGACTACGACGTGACTATCGAGCGGCCGGCCGGCCATGAGATCGTCGAGCGGCCGGCTGCCGTGACGGCCGCCGGCTGAGAGGGAGAGCGACATGGCGCGAATCGCGATCGTCACTGGTGGCGGCTCAGGAATCGGCGAGGCGCTCTCGCGCGCGCTCGCCGCTCGCGGCGACACGGTCGTCGTCGCGGATATCGACGGCGCGGCGGCTGAACGCGTCGCGAGTGACATCGGCCAGTCGGCGACCGCGGCGAAGGTCGACGTGCGCGACGCCGCGGCCGTGCAGGCACTCGTCGACGACACGGTCGCCGCGCACGGCCGGCTCGACCTCATCTTCAACAACGCTGGCATCGGCGTCGGTGGTGATGTGCTCGAGCTGACCGTTGCGCACTGGGATCGCATCATCGACATCAACCTGCGCGGCGTGATTCACGGCGTGCAGGCGGCGTACCCGGTCATGGCGAGACAGCGCAGCGGCCACATCATCAACACCGCGTCGATCGCCGGCCTCACGCAGCCCGCGTTCATGGGCCCTTACGTCGCGACGAAGCATGCCGTCGTCGGCCTCTCCCTGTCCCTGCGCGGGGAAGCGAAGGCGCACAACGTCAACGTCACGGTTGTCTGCCCGGGATGGACCGACACGCCGATCCTCGACTCGACCGGCCCGGACGACCTGCCGAAGCCGTCCATGGCTCAGGAGGGCGGCGTCCGCGAGGTGGCGGAAAAGATGGGCCGGCTCTACACGCCGCAGGAGCTGGCGCGCGACGTCCTCGCCGCGATCGACAAGAACAAGGCCATGGTCGTCACGCCGCGCAGGTTCCGGGTGTTGTGGCGGCTGCAACGACTGGCGCCGGTCGCGTCGGTGGAGCTCTTCGGCTTTGCTGCCCGGCGCGAG
>JAFAQI010000314.1 GCA_019246495.1 Frankiales bacterium
AGCCACGTCGTCGGCGTCACGACCAACCCGACCATCTTCGAAAAGGCGATCAGCGGCAGCGACGCCTACGACGAGCAGTTGCGCGACCTGGCCCGGCGCGGGGTCGACGTGGGTGAGGCGTTGCGCGCGGTCACGACGTACGACGTCCGCTGGGGCTGCGACGTCCTGCGTCCCTCCTACGACGCCAGCGACGGCGTCGACGGCCGGGTGTCGATCGAGGTCGACCCGCGCATCTCCGGCGAGACCGAGCGAACCGTCGCCGAGGCGCGCGCGTTGTGGTGGCTGGTCGACCGGCCGAACCTCTTCATCAAGATCCCGGCGACGATCCCGAGCCTGCCGGCGATCTCACAATGTCTCGCCGAAGGCATCAGCATCAACGTGACGCTGATCTTCTCGCTCGAGCGCTACAGCGCCGTGATCGACGCGTTCTTCGACGGTTTGGAGCGTGCGCGCAACGCCGGCCACGACCTCTCGCGCATCGGCTCCGTCGCGTCCTTCTTCATCTCGCGCGTCGACAGTGAGGTCGACAAGCGGCTCGACAAGATCGGCAGCGCCGAGGCCAAGCAGCTGCGCGGCAAAGCGGCGATCGCCAACGCACGTCTCGCGTACGAGATCTATGAGGAGAAGTTCGCCAGCGACCGCTGGAAGGCACTCGAGGCGGCCGGCGCCAAGCCGCAGCGGCCCTTGTGGGCGTCGACGTCGACCAAGGACCCGGCGTACGACGACACCATGTATGTGCTGGACCTCGTCGCACCCGGCACGGTCAACACCATGCCGGAGCCAACGCTGCGCGCGCTTGTCGACCACGGTGAGTTCCGCGGTGAGACCGTGCGGTCCGGCTACGTCGAGGGGCGACAGGTGCTCGACGAGCTCGGCTCGCTGGGCGTCGACTACGACGATGTCGTGCAGGTGCTCGAGGACGAGGCGATCGAGAAGTTCGAGACGTCCTGGAACGAGCTGATCGATTCCGTCGAGGGCGAGCTGAAGCGGCTCGCTTCCGAGGTGGCGACCGGTTCGCCGGACGCCGCGGACAAGAAGTGAGCGACGGCACCACGGTGTCCGCCGGTGGCGTGACCGTCCGCTGCGCCGGTCCGTCGCTGGTCGCCGCGCGCGACTCGTTCCTCGAGACCGCTGTCGACACGTCTCTCGCGGCGTCCATCGCCGCGAAGGACGCCACGGTCTGGGGTCCGGAGGCAACAGCCGAGGCATCGATCCGGCTCGGCTGGCTGGACTGCGTCGACGTGTCGGCGCCGCTCGTTCCGCAGATCGACCAGCTCCGCGACGAGCTGCGCGCGTCCGGCGTCGACCGGGTCGTCCTCGCCGGCATGGGCGGCTCGTCGCTCGCCCCCGAGGTGATCACGTCGACCTACGACGTGCCGCTCGTCGTGCTCGACACGACCGATGCCGGTCAGGTCGCCGCTGCGCTCACCGATCTCGAGCGCACCGTGCTCGTCGTGTCGAGCAAGAGCGGCGGCACGATCGAGACGGACAGCCACCGCCGGGTGTTCGAGCAGGGCTTCCGCGATGCCGGCATCGATCCGGCCGAGCGCATCGTCGTCGTGACCGATCCCGGCTCGCCGCTGGAGCAGACCGCCCGCGAGGCCGGCTACCGCGTCTTCCTCGCCGACCCCAACGTCGGCGGCCGCTACAGCGCACTCACCGCGTTCGGACTCGTACCGAGTGGACTCACCGGAGTGCCGGTGGCTGAGCTGCTGGAACAGGCTGGCGCCGTGCTGCCGAGCCTGAGCGGCGACGACGACAACCCCGGGCTGGCGCTGGGCGCGGCGCTCGGCGGCTACGGCATGGCCGGCCACGACAAGCTCGTCATCGCAGACGGCGGCTCGGGCATCGCCGGGTTCGCCAACTGGGCCGAGCAGCTCGTCGCCGAGTCCACCGGCAAGCACAGTCGCGGGCTGCTGCCCGTCGTCGTCGAGAGCGAAGGGTCGCCCGGCTTCACCGAGGCAGCCGACACCCATCTCGTGGTGATCGGTGACGAGCCGCCAACGACGGGAACGGCGGTCTCCGGGCCGCTCGGCGCGCAGTTCCTCGTCTGGGAGTTCGCCGTTGCGGTCGCCGGCAAAGCGCTTCAGATCGATCCGTTCGACCAACCCAACGTCCAGGAGTCCAAGGACAACACCAAGGCCGTCCTCGAAAAGGCCGGCGACGGGCCGCTTCCGGAGGGCGACCCGACATTCGTCGACGGCGCCGCCGAGGTGCACGCCGGACCAGGTCTGCTGCGCGGCGGCGAGGACCTCCGCGGAGCGTTGACCGCGCTGCTGCGCGCCGTACCTGACCACGGTTATCTCGCGGTGATGGCCTACCTCGACCGGGAGCGCGAGGCGGTCGCGGCCGACCTCCGCGAGGTGCTCGCCGGCCGAGTGCCGCACGCCGTCACGTTCGGCTGGGGGCCGCGGTTCCTGCACTCGACCGGGCAGTTCCACAAGGGCGGTCCGCAGGTCGGCGCGTTCCTGCAAATCACCGCAACTCCCGAAGTGGAGCTGCCTGTGCCCGGTCAGCCGTTCTCCTTCGGCCGGCTCCAGCTCGCGCAGGCACTCGGCGACCTCCAGGCACTGGAGTCGCGGGAGCGGCCGGTTCTGCGGGTGCACCTGACGGACCGGTCTGCGGGCCTGCGGCAGCTCCTCGACGCCGCCGCCGGCGAACCGATCTAGGCGAGCCGGATGGCCAACCCGCTGCGCGACCCGCGTGACCGCCGGCTGCCCCGCGTCCCGGACCCGTGCGCCCTCGTCGTCTTTGGCGTCACTGGTGACCTGGCCCGCAAGAAGCTGATCCCGGCCGTCTATGACCTCGGCAACCGCGGCCTGCTGCCGCCGGGTTTCGTGCTTCTCGGCTTTGCGCGTCGCGACTGGGGAGTCGGCGAGTTCACGCAGCTCGCCCGCGAGGCCGCCGAGCAGCACGCGCGAACCGAGTTCCGCGAGGACGTGTGGCAGCGCATCGCCGACTCGCTGTGCTTCCTGCCGGGTGCGTTCGACGACGACGACGCCTTCGACGCGCTCGCCGCGAAGCTCGTCGATCTGGAGGAGAGTCACGGCATCAAGGGCAACGCCGCGTTCTACCTCTCCATCCCGCCGCCCGCGTTTCCGACCGTCCTGGAGCAGATGGCCCGCACCAAGATGGCCGACAACAGCGAGCGCGGCGGCTGGCGTCGTGTCGTCGTAGAGAAACCGTTCGGGCACAACCAGCAGTCGGCGCGCGACCTCAACGAGCTCGTCGACCGCGTGTTCACTGCACGCGACGTCTTCCGCATCGATCACTACCTCGGCAAGGAAACGGTGCAGAACATGTTGGCGCTGCGGTTCGCCAACACGCTGTTCGAGCCGATCTGGAACTCGCACTACGTCGACTCCGTCCAGATCACGATGGCGGAGGACGTTGGCATCGGCGGTCGCGCCGGCTTCTACGACGAGACCGGCGCCGCGCGTGACGTCCTCCAGAACCACCTGCTCCAGCTACTTGCGCTCACGGCAATGGAAGAGCCGGTGTCGTTCGACGCCGAGGCCATCCGCACCGAGAAGCTCAAGGTGCTCAACGCGATTTCGCTGCCGAAGGATCTCCAGCGCTACGCGATCCGCGGACAGTACGACCAGGGCTGGCTCGCCGGGCAGCGGGTGCCGGGCTACCACGACGAGAAGGACGTCCCGAAGGACTCGACCACCGAGACCTACGCGGCGGTCCGGCTCGGCATCGAGACCCGCCGGTGGGCCGGTGTGCCGTTCTACCTGCGGACCGGCAAGCGTCTTCCCCGTCGTGTCACCGAGATCGCCGTGGTGTTCACGAAGGCTCCGCACCTGCCGTTCGATGCGACCGACACGGTCGAGCTCGGACACAACCAGCTCGTCGTCCGCGTGCAGCCGGACGAGGGCGTCACGTT
>JAFAQI010000541.1 GCA_019246495.1 Frankiales bacterium
CGCCGAACATCGACATCCAGTGCAAGACCGCGGAGCCCGGGTCCTCCTCCGGCGACTTCTGCAGCCCGGCCAGGAACGCCGGGTCGGACTCGTAGTTCGCGAGTCCCATCCGGTGCAGGAACGGCAGGTAGGCATTCGCGAGGTCACGCGGCCGCCACGCGAGGATGAACGTGTCGAGGGTGACGACCAGCACGCGGAAGCCCGCGGTCTTCGCCCGGCCGATCAACGACGCGGCGACGTCCTTGTTGCGCGGCCAGTAGAGCTGGAACCACCGCGGCGAGTCGCCGCCCACCTCGGCCACTTCCTCCATCCGGTACGACGACACCGTGGACAAGACCATCGGGATGCGCAGGCTCGCGGCCGCGCGCGCGACCGCGAGCTCGGCCTCCGGATGCACGATGCCCTGCACTCCGACCGGTGCCAGCGCGACGGGAGCCGGGAACGGTGTGCCGAGGATCTCCGTCGACAGGTTCCGCTCCGAGACGTCGCGCAGGAACCGCGGCACGATCCGGTAGCGGTCGAAAGCGGCGCGGTTCGCCCGCGCCGTACCTTCCGTCCCGGCACTGCCCGCGACGTAGCCGAACGGCTCCGGCGCGAACTTCTCCCGGGCGAGGTCCTCGAGCAGGCCGGGCTCCAGCGGAAGCTCCGGCAGCTGGCCACCGAGGCCACCGAGGTAGATCTCGTTCTGGTAGTTGGCGAAGGGCTGATCGCTCACGACCGGAGCATCGCATGTCGGCTTCCGACCGCCCCCGTAGAGTGCTCGCGTGCGCAAGGTCCTCATCGCCAACCGTGGCGAGATCGCCGTACGCGTCGCGCGCGCGTGCCGGGACGAGGGCCTGACCAGCGTCGCGGTCTACGCCGATCCTGATCTCGACGCCCTGCACGCCCGCCTTGCCGACGAGGCGTATGCGCTCGGCGGATCCACGCCCGCGGAGAGCTACCTCGACATCGCGAAGGTGCTCGACGTCGCAAAGCGCAGCGGTGCCGACGCGGTGCACCCGGGCTACGGCTTCCTGTCGGAGAACGCGCAGTTCGCGACAGCGGTCATCGACGCGGGGCTGATCTGGATCGGCCCGCCGCCGTCGGCGATCGACTCACTCGGCGACAAGGTGAAGGCCCGGCACATCGCGCAGGACGTCGGCGCGCCGCTCGCTCCCGGCACCGCAGACCCGGTCGCCGGCGTCGACGAGGTGCTGGCGTTCGCCGACGAACACGGTTTGCCGATCGCGATCAAGGCAGCGTTCGGCGGTGGCGGGCGCGGGCTCAAGGTCGCCCGCGACCGCGACGAGATCCCCGAGCTGTTCGACAGCGCGGTGCGCGAAGCGGTCGCGGCGTTCGGCCGCGGCGAGTGTTTCGTCGAGCGCTACCTCGATCGGCCCCGTCACGTCGAGACGCAGATCCTCGCCGACAGTCACGGCGAGGTCGTCGTCGTCGGAACCCGCGACTGCTCGCTTCAACGCCGGCACCAGAAGGTGGTCGAGGAGGCGCCAGCGCCGTTCCTCTCCGAGCAGCAGCTCCAGCAGCTCTACACCTCCTCCAAGGCGATCGCGCGCGCCGCAGGCTACGTCGGCGCCGGCACGTGTGAGTTCCTCGTCGGTCAGGACGGCACGGTGTCGTTCCTCGAGGTCAACACCCGACTGCAAGTCGAGCACCCGGTGACCGAAGAGACCAGCGGCGTCGACCTGGTGCGCGCGCAGTTCGCGATCGCCGACGGTCAGCGGCTCAAGGGCTCCGACCCGGTGCCGCGCGGTCACTCGATCGAGTTCCGCATCAACGCCGAGGACCCGGGTCGCAACTTCCTGCCCGCTCCCGGCCAGGTGACGGCGTGGCAGTTGCCGACCGGCCCTGGCGTCCGCGTCGACGCCGGCTACGTCGAGGGCGACCTCGTGCCCGGCGCGTTCGACTCGTTGCTCGCCAAGCTCATCGTCACGGGATCCTCGCGCCAGCAGGCGATCGAGCGGTCGCGCCGCGCGCTCGCCGAGTTCGAGGTCGGCGGCATGCCGACGATCATCCCGTTCCACCGCGCGGTGCTCGACGACCCGGCGTTCACCAGTGAGCCGTTCACCGTGCACACGCGGTGGATCGAGACCGAGTTCGACAACACGATTCCGCCGTACGACGCAGCAGCCCCACCGGCCGAGGCGGGCGCCGAACGGGAACGCATCACGGTCGAGGTCGGCGGCCGACGACTCGAGGTCGTCCTGCCCGGTGGTCTCGCCGTCGCGAATGGCGGGCGGCGCGGCGGTGGCGGTGGCAAAGCGCCCGCGCACCGGCGCAGCGCCGGTGGATCCTCAGCCGTCTCCGGCGACACTCTCACCGCGCCGATGCAGGGCACGATCGTCAAGGTCGCGGTCGAGGACGGGCAGCAGGTCAGCGAAGGCGACCTCGTCGTCGTACTCGAGGCCATGAAGATGGAGCAGCCGCTCACGGCTCACAAGTCCGGCACCATCAGCGGGCTCCAGGCCGAGGTCGGCGCGCCCGTGCAGTCCGGCGCCGCAATCTGCACCATCACGGACTGAGACCCCCGCTCTGTTGAGCAGAGTCAGAGCTGGGCGGCGATGTGCAGCTGGCGAGCGGCTTCGGTGATGCTGCCGCTGATCGACGGATAGATGGAGAACGTGTGCGCCAGCTGGTCGACCGTCAGGTTGTTCTCGACCGCGAGTGACACCGGCAGGATCAGCTCACTCGCCCGCGGCGCGACCACGACACCGCCGAGCACAGTGCCGGTGCCCGGCCGGCAGTAGAGCTTCACGAAACCGTCGACGATGCCCTGCATCTTCGCCCGCGCGTTGGTGCCGAGCGGCAGCTTCACCTCCTGCACACCACCGCGATCGTTCGCCACCGCCGCCTGTCCCAGGCCGACTGTTGCGATCTCGGGATCGGTGAAGACGTTGGCCGCGACGTGCGACAGCCGCAACGGTGACACCGCGTCGCCCAGCGCGTGCCACATCGCGATCCGGCCCTGCATCGCTGCGACCGACGCG
>JAFAQI010000574.1 GCA_019246495.1 Frankiales bacterium
GAGCTGTTCGGCGGGGAGACCGGCGATGAGACGGACAAGTTCGCTCGCTCCGCATGGCACGACGGCCCTGGCGGTGTGCCGGTGCTCGACGGGGTGGCGGCATGGTTCACCGGGCCGATCGTGGAGCGGAAGCCGTACGGCGACCACATCGGCCACCTGATCGAGCCGGACGAGGCATGGGCCGGCGAGCGCCCGGTGCCGTTGCTGACGTTCCAGCTGGTGAAGGACATGGAGCCCGGGCACGACGCCTGAGCCGGCCGCTTCGTCCCCCGGTCGTATGGTGACGGCGTGGGCAAGGTCTACGACGGCATCGACGACGCGCTACGACGCTGGATCGACGCGCAGCCGATGTTCTTCGTCGCGACCGCGCCGCTCGCGGCCGACGGCCGGGTGAACCTCTCGCCGCGCGGTCACGACACGTTCTCGGTGCTCGGCACGCATCGCGTGGGGTGGGTCGACTACACCGGCAGTGGTGTCGAGACGATCGCGCACCTGCGGGAGAACGGTCGCATCTGCGTGATGTTCTGCGCGTTCGACGACCGGCCGAAGGTCGTGCGGCTGCACGGACACGGCGCGGTGGCCTTGCCGGGTGAGCCGGCGTACGACGAGCTCGTTGCACTGCACCCGTCGCATCCCGGGACGCGGGCCGTCGTGACGGTCGACGTCGAGCGGGTGAGTTCGTCGTGCGGCTTCGGCGTACCGGTGATGGAGGTCGTCGGTGAGCGCGACCTGCTGCGGCTCGGCGCGGAGAAGCGCGGCCCGGACGGGATGGTCCGCTATCGCGCGGAGAAGAACGCGGCCAGCATCGACGGCCTGCCCGGCCTACCGGTGCTCGACCCTGCCGTTCCCGACCCCCGCGACTGAGCGGCGACGACTGTCATCGAGCTGCCGGCGAGATGCGCGCTAGCGGCCGGCCGGATGCAGAATGCGCACATGGCGCGTGACACGGGGTTGGGGCCATGTCCAGCCTGTCGGTCGACGAATGTGGAAGCACTGCCAACAGCGGGGGGCGTTCTCCTACTGGGTGTCTTTGGCGCTCCTAGAACCGAGCTGGTCTGCCTTGCCTGCGGCGAGCGATGGAAGCTCAGAGACGCCGAGGCACAGAATCCTTGGTCGGTGCCGACATCCCGTGGCGGACCAGCTGACGGCCCGGCATCGGTCATCGACGAGGACGCACTGGACGACAAGTGGGCTCAGTGGGCCGCGGAGCACCCTCCAGATGAGGTGTAGCGGCTAGCTAACGGACGTTCCGGCTGTGGCGGCCACGGCCGGGGGACCGTGGCACACACACAGACGACACAACCCTGGTGCCTGCTGGACTGCAGCTCGCAACTGCGGCTGCCGTGCAACTGCTGCCGACACCTCGGCGACGACGTCGTAAGGACCAGAGGTCACGGCGGCCGAGACCACCCCTGGCAGTCGCACCACGAACTCCGCGATCGCATCCGCGTGACCGGGATCGCCCTGGATGAGGAAGAAGGTCGCCACAAGCCAAGCGTGCGGCCGCTGTGTCAACCGCAACTTGCCGGACTGCTACGTCCATGTTTCGGCCCACGCCTGCTGGACTGCCGCCGGGACTGGCATCGCCGGTTACCCCTCGTCGTTTTCGGGTTCCTGAGCGAGGAGGTAGTCGTAGGGGGTGACGGTTCGGGTTTGCCCGAGTGGGGTGTTCCACCGGGCAGAACCATCGTCATCGATGGTGACGGTCAGTGCTGTCTTGGTCTTCGCGACGTGCCAGGTGCGGTCTTCGGGGAGCAGGTTGTCGACGCTGGTCGGCCCGACGGGATGTGGGGTGACGTGGTCGAGGTCGCAACGGTCGGCGAACACTTGGCTGCCGGGTCCGGCGGAGGTGATCCAGGTCGCCCGCACCTGCGCGATCTGATCGGGGGTGGGCCGGTAGCTGTCCGCCGCGCGGTGGACCAGCCGGCCGGTGGTCTCGTCGACGACGAGCAGCCGCAGCTTCGCGGCTTCGGTGGCGATCATCCGGGCGACCGCCTCACGGGGCACCAGCCCGCAGCCGGGGACCTCGGCGGGTAGCGGGTCGCGTCCCAGCGCGGTGCCGAGACCGATGACAACACCGATCTCGATCGGGCGGCCACCCGAACGCGGCGCGCTCCCGCGCGAGGGCCCGTCGTTGGTTCCATCCGGTGGAACAGTCCGGCCGGTCAGATAGTCGGCCGCCCACCCGGTGAGCGCTTCGCTGCGCAGCACCCCGACCCGGCGGGGGTCACCGCCCTGTTTCGCGGTGATCGCGTACGCGTCGACCGCTTGCTTGACGAGCAGCCCGCCCTCGACCGGCATCCGGGCGTAGACCTCGCTCATCCCGTCCTCAGCCGGCTCGAACGTCACGTCCGCGTCCTCGCGGGCGGCAGCGGCGCGGCGTTCCGCGGTCTCCGGGTCCAGCCGGGTCAGGATCCGCCGGGCATGCTTACGCAGCTCGGTCGCGGTCTTGCCCGCCTGGCATCGCAACGCCCGGCGTTCCACCTCCCCCGGCCAGCTCCGGATCGTCGACCGGTGCGGTCGCCTCGACCATCGCCATCGCGTGCCGCTCCGACAACACCCCCGCCCGCAGCAGCCGTGCCGTCGCCGGCAACATCCGCAGCCGTCGCGCCTGCCAGATCCGCCGCTGCGCCGCCCCGATCGGCTCCCGCAACGCATGCGCGACCTCCACATCCGCCCGCGGCACATCTCGCCGCCGGGCGAGTTCCTGCACCCCGGAGACGATCAGCGAACCGACCCACGCCTGCGCTCGGCCCGCCGCGGTCAGGAAGTCGCATAGGTCCGCCGAGCTGAGCTCGGCGAGGTCGATCCCGTCCAGCACCACCGCCGTCCACGCACCCGCCGGCTGCTCATTCACCGGCCCGAGCAACTCCCCCACCGGCGTGGACACCAACCCCAACACCGGGTTCGTCGTGAACACCTCGTCAGGAACATCAGTTGTGATCTGCATACGGCGAAGCTAACGACCAGGACCGACAGAAACCGTTGCCAATCAACAGGTTCGAGCGCCCAACTGCCGTCGGCTCATCCGCTCGGTGGGAGCTGACGTTGGTGACGACGATCCTCGTCATCCGCGGGTTCACGCCGGGATCTGCGGGGACCTCCGCAGCCCGTCATTCGTGGTCGCCCGCCTTGTCGGCGCCGTCCGTGGAACGCGGTGGCGAGTCGGGGTTCTCACCCGGCCTGCGGCGATGGAATTCGCATACGACGCCCAACGCCACCAGGCAAACCAGGAAGACGACCCAGGGCAGGATCCACCACATCGGCGTCACGCGCCTTCCGCGCAGCCGCGTGACCGACACGGCGCGTCCCTCGCGACGAGTTGGGTGGCGGCGATTCGCGACATCAGGCGGACAGGGTGGTCGCGTTCGATGTGGATGGTGCACGGCGGATGTGGAGACGCTGTGAAGGTCAGAAACGACCGGAGGCAGCCGGCAGGCGCACGAGGAAGCAGCTGCCCTCTCCCACGGTGCTGGTGACGCTCACGGTCCCACGATGGGCCTGCACCAGGTCCGCGACGATGGCGAGTCCGATCCCGCTCCCTGGCGTGGTCGCCGAGTGTCGACCCCTCCAGAAGCGTTCGAAGACCATCGGAATGTCGTCTGCGGAGATCCCTTCACCGGTGTCGGTGACGGTCAACACCGCGTCCGGCCCCTCGGGCCGCACCTGGACGATGACCTTGCCCTCCGGAGCCGTGAACTTGATCGCGTTGGCGAGGAGGTTGGTGATCACCTGATGCAGGCGCACGGGATCGGCCTCGATCACCGCTGACTCGAGATCTGTGTGGAGCTCGACGTCTGCGGCTGCGGCCGTTGACGCCATTGCCTCGGTCGCTGTTGCGGCGACCGCGGCGAGGTCGCACCGAACCTTGTTGAGGTGCAAGGCGGCCGCCTCGGCATTCGCAAGCGTCTGCAGATCGTCCACCCGGGCCGCCAGGCGCAGGATCTCTTCGTGTAGCGAAGCGGCCTGTTCACGGTCGT
>JAFAQI010000117.1 GCA_019246495.1 Frankiales bacterium
GTCGGCGACGAGGCCGAGAAACAGGCGCTCGTCCTCGGTGAGCCGGACCTCTTCTTCACGACGTCCAGCTACAACGGCTGGCCGCTCGTCATGCTGCGCCTCGACCGCGTCGACGTCGACCGCCTGCGCGAGCTCGTCACCGACGCCTGGCGGATGCGCGCCCCGGCCGAGCTCACCGGAGACCTCGCCGACGAGCCCGCCTGACCGGCGTCCACGACCCCGACGTACGCCGAAAATCGGGCGACTCTGTCAGAGGCGTCCCGTAGCGTCGGTGCAGTTATGCGCGTCGATGAGCTGGCCCCCGAAGAACTGGAGACGGGACCAGCCAAGACCCCCGGCGACACCCCGCGCGAGGGCAGCCGAATCATCACCCTCGCCCGCCTCCGCAGCCCGATCACGTGGGCCTGCCTGGTCGCCGCCGCGATCGCATCGGTCGGCTTCGCGCTCGGCACCGTCGTCGCCGGCCGCCTCGCTGTACATCCGACCGCGACCAAGGTCGAGCTCCTCGCGCTCTGCGTCGTCGGCGGCGCGATCGTCGACACCGCCGGCCGCGCAATCTGGGCGGCCGTCGTCGATCGCGCCGAAGGCAAGCTCCGCGGCGACCTCCTCGCAGCCGCACTCAGCCAACCGCTCAGCGCACTCTCCGAAACCGCGGTCGGCGAGGTGCTCGACCGCGTCGACGACGACACCCACGAGCTCGGCCTGCTGCTGCGCCGCATGGCGTGGGACCTCGTCAGCACGATGCTCGGCGCGATCCCGATGTGGGTCATCGCCGGCATCACCTGGTGGCCGGCGTGGATCCTCTTTCCGATCACGGCCGCGCTGACCGCGCTCGTCGTACGGTCCCTCGCCTCCGAAGTCTCCCGGCGCAAGGTCGAGGAGGAGATCGCCTGGACCGACCACGCGGCGCTCATGGAAGAAGGCATCGCCGCCCGCGACGACCTGCGTTCGAGCCTCGGCCAGGCCTACCTCGTACGCCGCTGCGCCGAGCTCTCCGCCGCGATCCACCGACGCGTCGACGCGACCTGCCGAGCCGGCGCGCGGCTCGGTCGGCGTACCGGGCTGCTTCTCAACGGCCTCCTCGCCGCCGTCGCCATCGCGGGAGTCGCCCTGGTCTCGCACGGGCATCTGTCGACCGCCGCGCTCGTGACGCTGTTCCTCGTCACCACGACGTTCGTCGGCGAGATCGACCGCGTCGCCCGGCACATGCCCGACTTCCAGGCCGGCCTCGGCGCGCTCACCCGGCTGCGCGCGATGATGGCTGTGCCCGCAGAGCCGACCGGCGGCCGCGACGTGCCCGCCGGTCCCGTCGGTCTCAGCGTCCGCGGTCTCGACTTCGGCTACCCGCACGGCACCTTCCGGTTGCGCGAGGTGGACCTGGAGGTTCCGGCCGGTACGACGGTGGCTCTCGTCGGCCGAACCGGATCGGGAAAGTCAACGCTCGCGGCTCTGCTGTCGCGCGCTGTCGAACCGCCCGGCGGCGCCGTCTACATCGGCGGCGTCGATGTGACGACGATCGACCTGCAACGGCTGCGTGCCGCGATCGGTGTCGTGACGCAACGGACCGAGATCCTCGCCGGGACGCTCGTCGACAACGTCACGCTGTTCGCCGACATCGATCGCGCGACGGTCGCCGACGCGGTCGAGGAGCTCGGGCTGACCGAGTGGGTCGACGGGCTGCCGGACGGGCTCGACACCGTGCTCGGTCCGGGCGGCACGAGCCTGTCGGCGGGCGAGGAACAGCTCGTCGCGTTCGCAAGATTGCTCGTCCGTGACGTGCAGGTCGTCGTACTCGACGAGGCAACCGCGCGCATGGACCCCGTGACCGAAGCGCGCGTCGTCGCCGCAGCCGAGCGGTTGCTCGCCGGCCGCACCGGCATCCTCATCGCGCATCGGTTGTCGACGACCGCGCGCGCCGACCGCGTCGCCGTGCTCGCGAGCGGACGCATCGTGCAACAGGGCGAGCGCGCTGCACTCGCCGAGTTACCTGGCGCGTTCCGCGACCTGCTCGACGCGGCCGGCGTCAACGCCGATGCAGACCCGAGCGACCCAGATTCAAGCGACACAGACCAGCGCGACACGTTGACCGCGACGCCGCGGCGTACCGGAGAACTTCCACCTGAAGAAGTCCCCGGCACCGGACCGTCGTTGTCGCGCAGCACCGTGGCGATGCTCACGACACATCCGCAGTGGGGCATCGCTGGCGCGGCGCTGTTCCTGGTCGCGTCGGTTACCGGCGCGTTCGGCGCGATCAGCGGATGGATCTGGGGTCATGTGGTCGCCGACCTCCAGGCCGGACGCAGCGTCACCGGCCTGACCGTCGCACTCGTCGTCAGCCTGCTGACGACGCCGGTCGCGCTGCCGCTGGCGTTCCGGCGCTATCCGCACTGGTGGTCGGCCGTGCTGCTGCGCGTGCGACTCGCGGTACTGCGCGGTCAGACGATGCAGCACCGGCTGCCGCGCACACCGCCGGGCGAGGTAGTCGCGCGCGCGATGGATGCGGACCGGTTCGCGCGATACGCCGACCGCTGGGTCGACCTCATCAACGGCGTCATCGTCGTCCTCATCACGATGGCCGTCGGCGGCACGGTGCTCGCGGGCGTCGTGCTCGTCGCGGTGATGGTGGTGTCGGCGGTGGCGTCGACGGTGGGTACGCCGATCGCCGGCCGCTCGGCAGCCGCCGCGTCGACAGCGCGAGCGCGCTTCGGCCGCTCACTCGTGTCGGTGCTCGACGCCGCGCGGACGGTGAAGCTCGCGGCCGCAACACCGGCCGCGCATCGCCATCTGCAACGCGTCGACGCGGGCCGAGTCGACGCTGCTGTTCGCGAGCATCGCGTGCAGGCGGTGCTCGACGGCGTACCGATCGTCCTGGTCCAGTGCGGCGTCGTCGTGGGTTGGCTCGTCTACCTCGCCGGCGACTGGGGGCTCGCGACCGCATTGCTCGTGACGACGGCGGTCGGCGGGTTCGACTGGTTCGGCCGCGTCGCGGGTGCAGTGATCACCGAGGCCCCGGGCGTGCGGGCGTGGAAGGACGCGACTTCACGGTTCGGCGGCGGTGTCGACCTGATGGCCGTGCCGCCGGGGGTCGACCTTGTGCACGGCGAGGCGCCGACTCCGCCGTTGCCGCCGCGTACGCCGCTGTCGCGGTTGTCGGTCGTCGACGTCACGGCGGTGCACGCGGACGGCACGATCGGTGTCGACCGGGTGTCGTTCGAGGTTGATGCCGGCGAGCTGGTGCTGCTGCTCGGGCCGGTCGGCTCGGGCAAGTCGTCGCTGCTCGCGGCGCTCGCCGGACTCGTGCATCACACCGGGCACGTGCGGTGGAACGGCGTCGATGTCGAGGACGCACAAGTGTTCCTACGGCCGGGCCAGGTCGCCTACGTCGCGCAGGTGCCGCGCGTCCTGTCGGGGACGTTCGGCGACAACGTGCGCCTCGACCATCCGCGTGCCTTGGAACGCGCGATCGCCGACGCGCGGATGTCCTCCGACATCAACGACGCCGGCGGTCTCGATGCGCTCGTGGGGCACCGCGGCGTACGGCTTTCCGGCGGGCAGGTGCAGCGCCTCGCGTTCGCGCGGGCACTTGCGACCGAGGCCGAGCTGGTGCTCGCGGACGACGTGTCGTCAGCGCTCGACGCGCGGACCGAGGTGGAACTGTGGGATGCGTTGCGTTCCCGCGGTACGACGGTGATCGCGTCGACGTCGAAGCAGGCCGCGCTGCGCCAGGCCGACCGCGTGCTGATCCTCGTCGCCGGCCGGGTCGTCGCGAGCGGACCGTGGCAATCACTCGCCGAGGACTGGCAGCACCTCGCCGGCTGACCTAGTTCGGCAGGACGCGGTAGGTGATGTGAGTCGCGTTGGGCGAGTGCGTCGCATCGACGAGTTCGAGCCGCAGGGCAGCAACACCGTCGAAGAGCCGCTCGCCTCGGCCGAGAAGCACCGGGGCGACGTCGAGCGTGAGCTGCTCGAGCGCCCCGGCCGCCATCGCCTGCCGGATCGTCGACGCCCCGCCGGCGATGCCGATGTCGAGATCGCCTGCCACCTCGCGGGCGCGAGTCAGCGCCGCCTCGAATCCGTCGGTCACGAAGTGGAACGTCGTACCGCCCTGCATCTCGACCGAGTCGCGGGCGTGATGGGTGAGGACGAAGACCGGCGCGTGGTACGGCGGCTC
Source organism: Frankiales bacterium (assembly GCA_019246495.1). Taxonomy (GTDB): domain Bacteria; phylum Actinomycetota; class Actinomycetes; order JAFAQI01; family JAFAQI01; genus JAFAQI01. Next base: position 4,172 of record JAFAQI010000117.1, read on the forward strand.
GTCGCCCCACCAACCGCGCCAGTCGCGATCCCACTCGCCGCGGACCGGCCCGAACATGTTGCGCCCCATGACATAGGCGCCGCGTTGCTTCAGCAGGTCCTGCGTCGCGGCGATGTCCGCCGGCTCGGTCGGCTCACCGAAGTGCCAATGGTGCAGCTGCATGCCGCCGACACCGAGCGGGGTGTCCTCGCTCTGGTCGGGACCGGCCAGAAAGCCGTCGAGGGAGATCGATACGTGCGCGGTCACTCGGCCCATGCCACATGTGACGTCGTACGCGCCCAGAAGTCATCGCGCCGCGCCGGGGGTGTTCCCAGCAATCTCACATTGCCGACGGTTTGGACGCGAGTCAGATATCGAGGTGACGTCGAACTGAGACCGGTCTGAGACCGGTGACGACAAGGATCTGCTTGTCGTCGTCCCAGGGGAGGACTCGGGTGTTCCAGATGCGCGCACTTGTCGCGTTGGCTGCCGCGTCGTGCATCGCGACGAGTTGCTCGTCCTCCTCGCCGACTCGGCATCCTCGGCCGTCCGACCGGCCTGTCCCGAGCCCGACGTCGACGGCGGCTGCTCTTCCACCCGGCACGCGCGCGCTTGCCGGCGTCGAAGGAGGCAAGCTTCGGCCGGGCCGCTACGTCAAGCCGGACTTCACACCACGACTCAGCTTCCGTCTCGGCCGTGGCTGGCGCGCTGGTCATGACATCGTCGGCTTCTTCGACGTACAGCTGCGACACGCATCAACCGACGAGATCGCGGTTCAGTTCGCGGCGCCGTTGGGCACCCGGGCAGCGACGATCATTCGAGACCTGACGCGATCACGCGGGTTGCGTGTCAGCGACCAGGGCTCGGTCACTGTGGGCGGACGCGCGGCGCACCGGGTGCTGATCGACAGCCGCGACCCCCGTCTGACACCCGTGCGCTACCGGCGGATCTTCGCCGTCACCGGCGGACAGCTCTTCATCGCGTCCGGCCACCGACTCCAGG
>JAFAQI010000429.1 GCA_019246495.1 Frankiales bacterium
TCAGGACGTAGACCGCGCCGTCTTGCCACACGTGCCAGACGGGCTGTGCCCGGTGGCCGGGCAGTGCGGAGCGGACCCAGACGAGACCGATGCGCTTGGTTGCCTCGTCGATGAGGGCCGCGACCTCCGCATCGTCCATGCGCGAGACTCTACGAGTGGCCGCGAGTGATGCATCCGCGGTCCGTCCATCCGCTGCGTTGCAGCCGCCGCCGACGTCCGACGTCGCGCTCATGGCAGTCGCGCTCGCCGCCGTCTCCACGTCCGGCCCGATCATCGCGGCGACGGCGGCGCCGGCGCTGGCGATCGCGTTCTGGCGCAACGCAATGGCGTCGGGTGTGCTCGGCCCGCTCGTGCTGTTGCGGCACCGCGCGGAGCTGTTCGGCCTGGACCGGACCGAACGCCGTCTCGCGGTCACGGCCGGACTGTTGCTGGCGGTGCACTTCGCGACATGGGTGCCGAGCCTCGGCTTCACGAGCGTCTCGTCAGCGACGGCGCTCGTGTCGACGCAGCCGGTGTGGGCCGCGCTGCTCGCCCGGCGGTCCGGACATCGCATGCCGGGTCGCGCCTGGCTCGGCATCGTGGTGGCGGTCGTCGGCGCCGCACTCGTCACCGGCATCGACGTCAACGCGTCGGGCCGAGCGCTCGCGGGTGACGCTCTCGCGGTTGCTGGAGGAGCGGCTGCGGCGGCGTACATGGTCGCGGGAAACCGCGTGCGGCAGAGCGTCAGCACCACGACCTACACGGCTGTCTGTTACGTCACGACCGCGCTGCTGCTGCTCGTCGTCTGCGTGTGCGCAGGACGGCCGTTAGTGGGTTACTCCGCCAACGCGTGGCTCAAGCTCGTGGCGTTGACGCTGGGCGCGCAATTCCTCGGCCATTCGTTGTTCAACCGGGTGCTGCGGACGACGAGCCCCACTGTCGCCTCACTCGCGATCCTCTTCGAGGTGCCGGGCGCGACGCTGATCGCGGCGCTGTGGCTGCACCAGCGTCCGCATCTCGCAGCGATCCCCGGCCTCGTGCTGCTGCTCGTCGGGCTCGGTGTCGTCATCACGTCTGGCGAGCGCGGCGTCGCGCCCGCCGTGCCCGTCGAGTGACGGCTCGCGCGACCTGTCAGAACGTCAGCGGGCTATAGCCCCACCACGTTCTGACAAGTCGGGGGTCGCGGGTCGGTAGCCTGCGGGCCGTGCCGAGGTCTCGCCGTACGGTCCTTGCCGTGCCCGGCTCCAGCCCGCGCATGCTGGAGAAGGCGCAAGGGCTCGACGCCGACGAGATGTTCCTCGACCTCGAGGACGCCGTCGCTCCGGACGCGAAGGACGAGGCCCGGGGCAACGTCGCCGTCGCCCTGCGAAACGGCGACTGGGGGGACCGCACGCTGGCCGTGCGCGTCAACGACTGGTCGACTCCGTGGACGCATCGCGACATCGTCGACGTGGTCACCCACGCGGGTGACCGGCTCGACTGCATCGTCCTGCCCAAGGTCGAGAGCGCGCATCACGTCGCCGCGGCTGATCTGCTGCTGACCCAGGCCGAGCAGCTCGCCGGTCTGCCCGTCGGCCGCATCGGGCTGGAGGTCCAGATCGAGTCGGCTCGCGGGCTGCTCGACATCGACGCGATCGCCGCGGTCTCCCCCCGCAATGAAGCACTCGTGTTCGGCCCGGCCGACTTCATGGCGAGCGTCAACATGCGGACGCTGTCGGTGGGGGAGCAGCCACCCGGCTACGACGTGGGCGACGCGTATCACTACGCGTTGATGCGCATTCTCGTCACCGCCCGTGCGCACGGCCTGCAGGCGATCGACGGGCCGTATCTCCAGGTGCGGGACACCGCCGGCTTCCGGCGTAGCGCGCAACGCGCAGCCGCTCTCGGTTACGACGGCAAGTGGGTGCTGCACCCCGACCAGATCTCCGCCGGCAACCGCGTGTTCTCGCCGACGCAAGAGGACTACGACCGCGCCGAGGCGATCCTCGAGGCCTACGACTACGCAACATCGGCAGAGGGCGGTCACCGCGGTGCGGTCATGCTCGGCTCGGAGATGATCGACGAGGCGTCGCGCAAGATGGCGCTCGTCGTCGCTGCGAAAGGCCGCGCGGCGGGAATGCAGCGGAGCGCCTGATGAGTGACGACACACCCGCCGAGCGGGTGGAGCAGTTCTTCCGGCGCAGCCGTGAGACGTTGCGGATCAGCGGCTTCCGCAAGTTCATCCTGCGCGGCAACGTCGTCGACCT
>JAFAQI010000497.1 GCA_019246495.1 Frankiales bacterium
GGCGGATGCGCATCGCGTGCCGCAGCGTCCGCGCGCCGAGGAGGATCAGCACTGCGCCGCCGATCAGGCCGAGCGCCAGGCGCAGCGGATGGATCTGCACGAGCGACGCCGCGCCCGCGACGCCGAGTGCGGCGTAGCAAAAGTCGATGACCGCGGCGCCGGCGCCGATCGCGAGACCGGTGCGGGCGCCGTAGCGCAGTGAGCTGCGCGCGCACAGCAGCCAGATCGGGCCGACCTGCGCGGCGACGACGATCCCGAGGCCGAGGCCGGTCACCAGCGCGAGGGGCACCGCTAGATGATCCGCCGGGCGGCTGCCCGGCCGCGACCGGATTTCGGGCTGGGGCTAGTGCGTGTGGGTGCGGCAGCCGCCCGCGCCGTTGTTGGCGAGGTTGCTCCAGCCGCCTTGCACCGCGAACATCCCGGTCGCGAGGTGCAGATTGGACATGCGTCCCGGACCGCTCGTGACCCACGCGCACTTGTCGGCGTTCTCGTCGCCGTTGGTCGCTGCCCAACCGGTCGTCGGGTAGAGGTCAGTGATCGCCTCGATCACCTCGTGACCCGCGACGATGCTGACCCCGTCGTACCGTCCGGCCGCTCCGGGGTTCACCCGGTTCTGCCCGCAGTCGATCGAGAAGTCGGTGTTGTAGGGCATGTCGGCGAACGCGACCGGGCCGTAGCTCGCGTCGACCGAGGAGTGGTAGGCGCAGTACTCCGCGCCGAAGCCGAGGCTGCTGAAGTGGCTCGGCGTGTTGATGAGGTAGATCGCGTCGACGTTCTTCGCGGCCGAGGCGTTGCCAAAGTGCGACGCTGCCTTCGTCGCCTCGTTGGCGACGTCGTCGAGACCGTTGATGCGTACGACGGGAAGGTCGTCGGGGACAGCCGGTGCAGAGTTGTCGAACCACACGCCCTTGACGAGCGCGTTGTTGCTGGGCCGGCCGACGCGCTGCGACTTCGCGCCGCACGACACGGCGCCGGTCGCGACGTGGTCGCAGTACTCCGACAGCAGCGGAGTCCAGTCGTCACCGCGGCCGTAGAGCCCGCGGAAGAAGTTCAGCTCGTAGGAGACATAGGGGTCGTTGCGATCCCACTGCGATCCCCAGAACACGATGTAGAGCCGTGGATGATGCGCGACGCCGTGCCCCTTGATGCCGCCGCCGTAGACGAGCTGCTGCGGACCCGGCGAGGCGCCGGCCGTCTTCGCCTCCCGCACGCTCTCCGGCCAGAGCACCTCGACCGGCCCGACGTGCGGCCGGTGCGCCGTACCAGGTGCGCCCGCGAAAGGAGTCGACGCCGAAGCGATCGGCGCTAGTGCACCGATCGCCGCGGCCGCGAGCGCGACGACAACCCGCCGACCCCTCAACACGAGGTCACTTGCCGACGATGTAGGTGAACGGCTGGAGGGCGCTGATCAGGTTCGGGATGTTGGCGTCGCCGAGCTCTCCACCCTGGTCGGGAACGGTTGCCGTCGAGGAGGACGCGGGCGCGACCTGCGTCGAGGTGAAGCCCGTGACGCTGAACATGCCCTGGCCCTTCTTCGGGCTGCCGACGAGCTTCAGCGGAAGTGTCCACGTGATCGTCGCGCCCTGGACGACGCCGCGGATCGCGTGCTGCGCAGGGTAGGTGAAGTACTTGGTGTGCGTCGTCGTGATCGCCTGCGTGGTGCCCATGTAGAACGTCGGCGTCGCGCCGGCGGCGGACTGCATCGCGACGTAGAACTGGTTGCCGTCGCCAGGCTTCTTGTAGCTCGGCGCGGCCCAGCGGACGAGCCAGGTGTTGACCGAGCCGCCGATCGGCGTCGTACGCAGGTCGGATGCGAGGTGCTTGTCAGCCGTCGTCAGGGTGACGGTCACGCTCGAGGCGGTCTTCTTGCGGATGCTCGCGCCGACGACCTGGAGAGCCTTGGGTGCCTTGACGTCTTGTGACGCGGCCGCGAGGAATGCCGGCGCCGGCTTGCCCTGGACGTGACCGAAGAGCTTCGGCGTACGGCGGATGGTCTTGCCGGCGAGCAGGCTCGGGCCACCGTTCTGCGACACGACCATCACCGGTCCCGCCGCCTCGGCCGGCGTCTCGCCACAGCCGCCGCAGGTGTCCTGGTTGCGGTCGGCCGAGGTGTCGTCGACGTAGGTGATGACAGCCTCGCCGCGCAGGCCCAGCTGCACCTGGAAGAAGTCACCGAGGCTGCGGTCCTGGCTGCCGCCGAGACCACCGGTGGAGATGTCGCCGTACTTGACCGGGTGGTCGCTGACCTTCGTCAGGCCGAACGTCGGGTGCTTGCTGAGCGCGTTGAGGCTCGTCGAGTAGTAGAGGTTCCACAGGGCGGTGTCGACCGGGTCGGGGCCGTAGTGCACGCCCTGCGCGTCCTTCTTGTACGCCGTGGTCGAGCCGTACCAGGCGATGCCGATGCGGCCGGCCGAGCCGGCGACGACCCACGGCATGACGTCGTTCTTGAGGCTGGTCGGGGAGACGGTGATCGGCTTGCTCCAGTGCCGCGCGCCATCACGGGAGATTGCGAGCTTGATCGAGCCGGGGCCTGTCGGGTCGCTGGCGCCGGGGTATTCGGACCAGACGGCGTAGAGCGTGCCCTTGCTGTCGATCGCGACCGACGGGAACAGGTGACCGGTCTGCCAGTTGCCTGGCGCGCGCACGTAGCTGTCGTGCCAGTTGACGTTGAGGTGACCCTTGTCCGTCGGGACGACCTGCGTCGGGTCGGTGCAGTCGTTCGCGACCTGGGCGGCCGTGTGGTCGCCCTTCTTGCCGCTGCACCACGACATGATCACGGCACTCTGCGAGTTGGACGTGTGGATCGCGTATACGCGGTGCTGGTAGCGGCTGTGCCGGACGTTGTCGACGACGATGTTGCCGGGGATGCCTTCGTCGCGGGTGATGACCGCGGGCGGCAGGACGCAGGGGGCCTCGGCTGCCTCGCACTTGTTGCCGTAGTGCACGCCGTCGACCGACTCGTTCATGACGAGCTGGTTGCCGCCGATGCCGTTGGTGTCCTGGTTGACGTTGTCGTAGTCGAAGTAGAGCCGGCCGGCGTTGGCGCCCGCGCCGACAGCGGACTTGCCGCCGTTGGAGTCGATGCCGATCCACTGCCGGTCGACACCGGCACCGTTGACCGACGTACAGCTGGTGTCCCAGGTGTGACCGCCGTCGCTGGACCGCGAGTTGGTGAAGTTGGTCAGGCCCTGGAGGTCGTTGAAGTAGACGTCACCGTTGACCGGGTCGAGCTGGAGCTCGGTGTCGCCACCGCCGACGCAGGTCGCCTGCTTGCCGAGCGCGTTGCCCTCGGTGAGGTGGAAGCTGTGCCGACTGTCGTCCGAGCGCCACAGGTAGGACATGGTCGTCGAGAAGCCATTGGGCACGGAGACATACGTCGAGCCCTTGTACTTGCCCGCCCGCGCGATCGCGAGGTCCGGCTCGTAACCGGGCCGGAAGAAGTCGACGACGACCGGCGTGCCGAACGTCGCACGCGGAGCGCTGTGCCGGGCGGCGCGGTCCGCAGCGGAACCGTGGTTGGGCGCGGCGATCGCGCCGTAGCCGAGGGCAAGGGCGGCGACGCTGCCGCCCGCGACGAGCGTGCGAGTGCTGGTCCGCATCGGACGGGTGCTCCTGTGTTGGTGAGGTGTCGGGTTGTTGCTAGTTGTGTGTCAGACGGGCAGCGGTGACGGGACGGGGAACTTGCCGGTGCCGCGCTTGAGGGCGCAGCCGCCGTTGCCGCCGTTGGCCTCGTTGCTCCACATCGGCTGGACGGCGAACTCGTGGCCGCCGAGCTTGATGTTCTGCGTGAAGTGGTAGGCGCACTTGTCGCCGTTCTCGCTGGTCTGGTAGTCGTTCCAGCCGTCCTGGAACGGGTAGGCGTCCGGGTCGGTGACGGCTTCGGCCCACTCGTGGCCGCCGGCGAGCGTGTAGCTGTCGAGGTAGCCGTTGCCGAACTTGTTGTTGCTGTGGTTGACGCTGTTGCCGCCGCAGCCGGCGCCCTGCTCGGGGGTGAACGGCATGAACGCGTAGCGGATGCCGTGGCCCGTGCCGCTGCTCGGCGTGACCTCTGAGTGGTAGGCGCAGTAGACGCTGCCGTAGGCCGTGGCCTGGTGGCCGGGCGGCGTGAAGATCATGAACAGCGAGTCCGGGTTGTGGTTCTGGAAGTGGTCGGCCGCCTTGAGCGCTTCGGTCGCGAGCGGGTCGTGCGTGGCGTTCTCGGCAAGGCCGCTGGTGACGATCTCCGACGGCGCCGCACTGCCGTCGACCCAGACGCCGTGCAGGATGTTGCGCGGGTTGGTGACGAACTTCGCGCCGGCCTGGCCCTTGCAGCTGACGGCGCCGGCGGCGATGCCGTCGCAGTACTGCGACTGCACGCCGGCGAACTTGCTGCCGCCGACGTACTTGAAGAACTGGGTCTCGTAGTTCATGACGGTCTTGTGGGAG
>JAFAQI010000503.1 GCA_019246495.1 Frankiales bacterium
CGCCAGTGCGGCAGTGAGACGTCGAGCAGCGATTCGACCCGGCGCATGTCGTCCTCCAGCCGGGGGATAAGCAGCGCCCGCTGTTCCGGCCGCAACGGCTCGCGGAGGTGTTGCTCACGCTGGAGCAACCGTACGACGGGACCCGACACCGTCGACCGCAGACGTTCGGGCACCCAGCTCCCGAGCGCTGACCCGTGACGCAGGACCTGTCCCAGCGCACTGTTGAGCAGGGAGTGCGACGACTCGACAGTGACGTTCGCGGCGGGAATGTCGACCACGACGCCCGCGTCGATGCCAAGGAATCGGCAGACCGCGTCTAGGGTCAGGTCCGGCTGCTCCCGCAGATCGCGGTAGAACAGCACGAGGACCTGCTCACGCGGGAACACCGAGAAGAGGTGCTCGAGCTGCCCGCCGTAACGCCCGAGCGCGAGATAGCGCCAGAACGGCGCCCAACCATCCGCATGGCGGCGTTCCTCGAGATCGCAGGCGCGCACGAAGTCGGCCTCGGGCTCCAGGCCCGCCGAGCGCAGGTGCGTCCAGTTGGAGTGCGCCCGGTCGACGGGATCGCGCAGGACCGCGATCAGCTTCGCGTCCGGAAGGGTGCGCGCGATGCGCACATGTGCTCGCGGGTCCTGCAGGTAGAGCACCGTCGACTCGCCGCGAAGCGTGCCTTCCGGCGCGGAGTCGAAGAGGGCTTCGTAGTCGTCGCGTCGCCACACCTGCTTGCGGATGGTCTGCGCGTCGCCCGGGCCGCCGCGCGCCTCCGGCCGAACCCCGTCGTCGGTGAGGAAGAACTTCGGCTCCTTCGGAGTCGACATGAACACCTGGGGGTGGGAGGACAACGCGACGTGCAGCGCCGTCGTACCCGCCTTCGGTGCGCCGAGCAGAAGGAAGTGGGGAAGCGCCATCCTGGCCGTCTCTCGCTGGGGCGGGTGCCGGTGACAGTAAAACTAGAGCGAATGACTCCAGATAAGATTACGCCATGATCCGGCTCACGTCACTAGTGAGGACCTGAGAAAATGCTGTCCATCGCCACTGCCCGACGCATGCTGCCGTCGCTGGTCGAGTCGACGGTCGTCGTCGAGCCCCCCGCCGGGTCGCCGGGCGCGTGGGCGGGTGGGCCGAGCGCTGTGGTGTCGGACGGCAAGGTCTACCTCGCCTACCGGCTGCGCCGGCCGATCGGAAGCGGTCGCGGGTTTCGCAACGTCGTCGCGGTCTCGGATGACGGTGTCCGGTTTCGGGAGCTCTGTCACATCGACCGCGAGCGTTTCGGCGCCGACTCGCTGGAGCGGCCGGCTCTCGTCCGCACCGAGGACGGCCGGTGGCGCGTCTACGTCAGCTGTGCGACACCCGATTCGAAGCACTGGCGGGTCGACCTGCTCGATGCCGCGACGCCGGAGGAGCTGGCGGGGGCCGAGCCGGTGACCGTTCTGCCCGGCAGCGCGGAGTTCGCGGTCAAGGATCCGGTCATCCTGCGCCACGCCGGCCGCTGGCACCTCTGGGCATCGGTGCATCCGCTCGAACGCTGGGACGACGCCGACCGGATGACGACCGACTACGCGACGAGCGACGACGGCGTCGACTGGATCTGGCACGGCACTGTGCTCTCGGGCCGGCCCGGCGAGTGGGACGCGCGGGGAGTCCGCGTCGCGACTGTGCTCGTCGACGGCGACGAGCTCATTGCGACGTACGACGGCCGGGCAACCGCCGAGCAGAACTGGGAGGAGCAGACCGGCCTCGCCGCTGGCCGGTTCGACGGGCAACAGTTCGGCCAGCTCACGGCCGCTGACGGGATGCCGACCGGCAGCCCGCACAGCCTTGGCGGCCTGCGCTACGTCAGCGCCGTGACAATGCCCGACGGTGCCCTGCGGCTCTACTACGAGCTCACCCGCGCCGACGGCGCACATGAGCTCCGCACGGAAATGGCCAGCTGACCGGGTTCTAACCCGGTCAGCTGGCCATATTCAGCGGCCGGTGCTGAGGCGCTTGAGCGCTGGGATCAGCCGCCGGTAGACGGGCCGGAGTGCCCAGGCCGGCAGATAGCGGTGCCGCTCCTCGTGCCACACCCGCGCGCGCTCGTGCGGCATCACGGCATGCAGGCCTGCGTTGATCCACCAGGTCGGGTGATAGCGCAGCGGCGGCTCGCTCGTATGCACCTCGATCCGGCGCAGATGCTTGGTGTTGATGAACCCGTACTGGCTCGGGCTCACGAAGCGGATCGGCGCGCCGTGGTCGCCGTCGAGCGGCCGCCCGTCGAGCCGGTCCGCCAGCAGGACGTCGGCGCCGAGCGCGTCCTCGATCGTCACGACAGACCGGTAGCTGTCGGCACCGACGATCGACAGGTGGCTGATCGTCGCGCCGGGCGCGAGAGCCGGCTCGACGAACGCGCCGTAGAACGTCGCGAACGGCACCCCTTCCCAGCGCAGGCCCGTCGCCGACCAGCCGGCGACGCAGTGCAGGTCGGCGACGAGCTCGCGGCGCGGCAGCGCTCGCAACTCCTCGAGCCGTACGACGACGGGCCGGGCCACCGCTCCGCCGATCTCGATGCAGGGGTCGTCCGGAACCTCCGGCGGCGGCTGGCCGAAGTGGATGCCGAAGCGCGGAAACCCGTCGATGCGACGCTGACCTGGTGGCAAGACCATGGCGTGCTCTCCGATCCATACGCCCCCGTATGCGAACGGTATCCCCGCGCGTGGCCCCTGTCCATACGGGGGCGTATGCGATACACATCACACATGGCCCTTGTCCGCACGCCGCGGGAGAGCTGGGTGGAGGAAGGGCTGCGCGCCTTGGCCGGCGGAGGGCCGGACGCCGTGCGCGTGGAATCGCTTGCGCGCGCACTCGGCGTCACCAAAGGCGGCTTCTACTGGCACTTCGACGACCGTTCGACGCTGCTCGCGGAGATGCTCGACGCCTGGGAGCGCATCGCCGTCGATGAGGCGATCCGGCAGGTGGACGCGACTCCTGGAGGTGGCCGGGAGAAGCTCATGCGCCTGTTCGGGCTCGCATCGTCGAGCGGGCAGCTGTTGAAGGTCGAGCTCGCGGTGCGCGACTGGGCGCGGCGAGACAAGGCGGTCGCCCGGCGGCTGAAGCGCGTCGACAACCGGCGGATGGACTACATGCGCGCGCTGTTCGGTGACTTCTGCACCGATGACGCTGACATCGAGTCGCGGTGCCTCGTCGCCATGTGCCTGTTCATCGGCAGCAACTTCGTCGTCGCTGACCACCGCGGCCGTAGCCGGGCCGACGTCTTCGCCGGAGCCGTCCGCCGCCTCGTCCAGTAATTCGTCGCCGCGGGGCGTCGACCGATCGTCAGGAGCTGGCGGGAGCAACCTCGGCGTGCGGCGTCGATGGCTCGACGCGCAGCAGCTTCGCGACTCCCTCCGGTAACCACCAGTTCCACTTGCCGAGCATCGCGACAAGCGCGGGAACCAGCAGCGACCGTATGACGGTGGCGTCGAGCAGGATGCCGAAGCCGAGCGCCGTCGCGAACACCTTGAGGTCCGTGCCCGGACCGGAGGCGAGCGCGACGAACGCGAGGAACAGGATGAGCGCCGCGCTCGTGATGAGCCGACCCGTCCTGCCGATCCCCGTCACGACCGCCGCCTCGGTGGAGCCACCGCGATCGTATTCCTCGCGAATTCGGGCGAGGATGAACACCTCGTAGTCCATCGACAGCCCGAACAGGAACGCGAAGACCATCAGCGGGATCCAGAACGTCACTGCACCCGTCTGCGCCACGCCGAAGATCGCATCGGAGCCGTGCCCGCCCTGCCAGAACAGCACCATGAATCCGAGCGTTGCCGCGAGCGAGATCAGGTTGAGCAGCACCGCTTTTACGGGCAGCACGATCGACCGGAACGCGCGCGCAAGCAGGATGATCGTCAACACGGCGATGATGCTGAGCATCAAGGGGAAGTTGCCGTAGACGGCCTTCAGGAAGTCGATCTGGTCGGCGCCGACGCCGGCGACGCCGACGACGCCGGGAATGCTGTCGACCGCGTCCTTCACATGGCGGACCGGTGCGACCGTCGCCGAGTTGACGGTCTCCTTTTCGGGGATCACGACGACGATCTGGTTGCCCGCCGCGACGCTGCCCGGCCCATGCGGTACGACGGCAGCGTGCACACCGCCGACCTTGCCTGCCGTTGCCGCGACGGTCGGCCCGGTGCCGTCCTTGACGAGAACCTCCATCGGCGTGAGTACGCCGGTGGTCACCCCGCCGTCGCGTAGCGTCTGCAGCGCGGCGTAAGCCTTGCCGCTCTTGGCCAGCGAGCTGCTCGACGCCAGGCCGATCCGGATGCCGACGAACGCGGCGAACAGTGCCCCGAGGATGAGCACGGCAGCAAGCGCCGAGACATAGCGACGCCGCACGACGCCGCGCGCCCAACTGCTCCACGCTCGGCTGGCCCGGTTCTCGTGCCGGATCTTCGGCCAGTCGACGCGCGGCCCGATGCCGCCGAGGATCGCCGGGGTGAGCGTGAGAGTGGTGAGCACGCTGGCGAGCGGGATGAGCGCGCCACCCATCCCGATGCTGCGCATGAACGGCACCGGGAGTACGACGAGTGCGAGCAGCCCGATTGCGACGGTCACGCCGCTGAACACGACGGCATGCCCTGCGGTTTCCATCGCCGTGACGACGGCGTCGTGGTTGCTTGCGCCGAGGTCGCGTTCTTCGCGCCAGCGGTTGACGAGGATGAGGGAGTAGTCGATCGCCACGCCCAGGCCGATGAGCGCGACAAGGAACTCGACGATGAACGACACGTCGGTGAGGTAGGTCAGCGGCAGCAGCAGGATGAACGTCGTGAGAATCGATGCGGCTG
>JAFAQI010000573.1 GCA_019246495.1 Frankiales bacterium
AGCGCCCGCCGAAGTGGCGGCGCTAGAACAACTACTCTCGTCTGCCGTGCTCGTCCTTGCGCTCGACACGTCGACTCCGCTGCTGTCGGTGGCGGTCGCCGACGTCCGCGCCGACGATGTCGCCTGCCGGGCGAGCCGGGCGACCGCCGCCGACCGGCGGCACGGCGAGCTGCTGGCGGTGCTGGTCTCGGAGGTGTTGCGTGAGGCCGGGGCCGTCCCGGGTGATCTCGCGGCGGTTGCTGCTGGTCTCGGTCCCGGACCCTTCACCGGACTGCGCGCGGGTGTCATGACCGCGGTCGCCCTGGCGGACGCGCTCGGCATTCCGTCGTACGGCGCGTGCTCGCTCGACGTCATCGCGGCGCAACGCAGGACGGACGGTGAGCGGACGGCGGTCGTCACCGACGCGTTGCGCAAGCAGGTCTACTGGGCGGCGTACGACGCAGCGGGGCGCCGCGTCGACGGCCCAGACATCGGCTTTCCTGAAGACGTCGCGCAACGATGCCGCGCCGTCAGTGACGCCGTCATCGGCCCGGGTCGGGAGAAGTACGCCGACGCGTTCGTAGCCCTCAAGGGAGACGCCGAGGTCTGGCCGGTCGCGGCGACTCTGGCCGAGCTCGTGGCCGATCGGGTGCGTTCGCAGGCCGCCGCCGAGCGGCTCGAGCCGCTCTATCTCCGCCGACCCGACGCGCAGCCGCCGGGCCGGCCCAAGCACGTGTTGCCGGCGTGATGGCGCGGTTGCGTCCGATGCGCTGGTGGGACATCGAGCCGGTGCTCCGGCTCGAGCGGACGCTCTTCGTCGATGACGCGTGGACCGAGGGCGTCTTCTGGTCAGAGCTCGCCGAACGCGCCACCCGGCACTACCTCGTTGCGGACGCCGACGAAGCCGGCGATGACCCCGACGAGGAGGCCGATGTCCTCGGTTACGCCGGACTCTGCGTCTATGGCCGGGACGAGGCGTTCGTGCAGACGATCGCCGTCGCACCGGCGGCGCAACGGCACGGTCTCGGCACCCGGCTGCTCACCGCGCTCATCGACGAGTCGGTCGCCCGCGGCTGCCGGCAGCTCGACCTCGAGGTGCGTGCGGACAACGCGACCGCGATCAACCTCTATGCGCGACACGGGTTCACGCAGATCGGCCGCCGCCGCGGCTACTACCAGCCGAGCGGTGCGGACGCGATCGTCATGCGGCGGAAGAGCTCATGACCGCGCCACTCGTGCTCGGCATCGAGACGTCGTGCGACGAGACCGGCGTCGGCATCGTCCGTGGTGGTGAGCTGCTCGCCGACGCTCTCGCGTCGAGCGTCGATGAACATGCCCGGTTCGGTGGCGTCGTACCGGAGGTCGCGAGCCGCGCGCATCTCGAGGCGATGGTGCCGACGATGCACCGCGCACTCGAGCAGGCGGATGTGCAGCTGCGCGACGTCGATGCGATCGCCGTCACTGCCGGTCCGGGTCTCGCGGGCGCACTCCTGGTCGGAGTCGCGGCGGCCAAGGGCTACGCACTCGCCCTCGACAAGCCGATCTACGCCGTCAACCACCTCGCCGCTCACGTCGCTGTCGACCGGCTCGCCAACGGCGACCTGCCCGCGTCGTGCATCGCGTTGCTCGTCTCCGGCGGCCACTCGTCGTTGCTGCTCGTCCCCGACGTCACCGGCGAGGTCGAGATCCTCGGCCAGACGATCGACGACGCGGCCGGGGAGGCGTTCGACAAGGTCGCACGCGTTCTCGGCCTGCCGTTCCCTGGCGGCCCGCACATCGACCGGGTCGCCCGTGACGGTGACGCCGACGCCATCGCCTTTCCCCGCGGCGTCGTGCGAGACCAGCCCTACTCGTTCACATTCAGCGGGCTCAAGACCGCGGTCGCGCGCTGGGTCGAGTCGCGGCAGCGCGCCGGCGAGCACGTCGACATCGCGGACGTGGCCGCCTCGTTCCAGGACGCCGTCGTCGATGTGCTGACACGACGCGCTGTCGCCGCCTGTGCCGACCGTGGCGTCGACCATCTCGTCATCGGTGGTGGCGTCGCCGCCAACAGCCGGTTGCGGGCCGTCGCCGAGGAGCGTTGCACCGCCGCAGGCATCCGGCTCCGCGTGCCGCCGCCGCGGCTGTGCACCGACAACGGCGCGATGGTCGCGGCACTTGGGGCACTCCTCGTCGAGCGCGGCATCGAGCCGTCAGCGCTCGACTTCCCGGCCGACTCGGCACTGCTGCTGTCCTGACCGAGCCTGCCGAACAGCACCGGACCGCGACTCGCTCCGGAGTGATGGAATCGACGCCATGGACACCCCGATCGCAGCCGAGACAGTCGAGATCACCGGGCACGACGGCGCCACCCTCGAGGCCTACGCCGCCCGCCCGCGCACTGACGCGAAGCGCGCCGGCGTCGTACTGATCCACCACCTCCCCGGCTACGACCGCGAGACCAGGGAGTTCGCCCTGCGGTTCGCCGACCGCGGCTACGACGCGATCGTGCCCAACCTTTACAGCCGCGAAGGCAAGGACGTGAGCCCCGACGACGCGGCAGCAGCAGTCCGCGCGCGTGGCGGTGTCGCCGACGAGCAGGTGATGGGCGACGTCCGCGGCGCGGTCGACTGGCTGCGCGCACTCGACACCAGCAACGGCAAGGTCGCGGTCATCGGCCACTGCTCCGGCGGCCGGCAGACCTACCTCGCGTCGGCCGTCCTCCCGATCGACGCCGCGATCGTCTGTGACGGCGGCCTCATCACCGGCGAGACCCCGCCGCAGATGTCGTCGATGGTCCCGGTCATCGACCGCACGCCGGAGATCTCCTGCCCCCTGCTCGGGCTGTTCGGCAACGACGACCAGTTCCCGACGCCCGCGCAGGTCGACGAGATCGAGCAGGCGCTGAAGGACGCGGGCAAGGACTACGGGTTCCACCGCTACGACGGCGCCGGGCACGCGTTCTTCGGTCCGGATCGGCCCGCCTACCGGGTCGAGGCGGCGCTCGACGGCTGGGACCGGATCTGGGCGTTCCTCGACCGCACGGTGAAGGGCTGACCGCGATGTGCACCTACATCACCGAGACCCTGCCGGTGCAGGGCAGCGCGAAGGGCCCAGCCGGCACATGGTTCCGCGCGACCGACGTCAGCGTCTACTTCGACCACCCCGTCCACGCGCTCGCGGACCACACGCTCAACATCGACGTACGCCGTCCGGCCGACGGTCCGGCGGCCCGCGTCGCCGTCGAGCTCACGGCCGAGTCGGCCCGAGCCCTCGCCGAGGCGATCCTGCGGGTGCTCGAATTGACGGCGGCTCCGCCCGCGGCGTAGATTGGCACTCGACCACCGAGAGTGCTAGCCGACGAGGCCGGCGCGATCGACGGTCCGGACGCAGCACCGCCTGACCCCCGCGACGGCAGGCGATCCGCGCTCCGCCACCCGTCCACGTCCCGAAAGTTGGGGGAGGCAGGTCGTGACCACGGCCACCAAGGTCAACATCAAGCCGCTCGAAGACCGCATCGTCGTCACCGTGCTCGAGTCCGAGCAGACGACCGCGTCGGGCATCGTCATCCCGGACACCGCCAAGGAGAAGCCCCAGGAGGGCACCGTCCTCGCGGTCGGCCCGGGTCGCTTCGAGAACGGCCAGCGGCTTCCGCTGGACATCGCCGAGGGCGACACCGTCATCTTCTCGAAGTACGGCGGCACCGAGGTCAAGTACGGCGCCGACGAGTACCTCATCCTCTCGGCGCGCGACGTCCTCGCCGTCGTCCAGAAGAAACGCCACTCGCCGCCGCCCCGGCTCCGTCCTGACGAGGGACGGGACCGGGGCGTCGTCTTGGCCCCCGCGGGCCCCACGAGAAGAGACAAGGAAGCAATGTCGAAGATTCTTCAGTTCCACTCCGACGCACGTGACTCGCTCCAGCGCGGTGTCGACCAGCTCGCCGACGCGGTCAAGGTGACGCTTGGCCCAAAGGGCCGCAACGTCGTCATCGACAAGAAGTGGGGCGCGCCGACCATCACCAACGACGGCGTGACCATCGCCAAGGAGGTCGAGCTCGACGACCCCTACGAGAACATGGGCGCGCAGCTCGCCAAAGAGGTCGCAACCAAGACAAACGACATCGCCGGTGACGGTACGACGACAGCCACCGTGCTGGCGCAGGCGATGGTCCGCGAAGGCATCCGCAACGTCGCCGCCGGTGCGCAGCCGCTCGCGCTGAAGCGCGGCATCGACGCGGCGGTCGAGGCGATCAACGAGCGGCTCCTCGCCAACGCCCGCGAGGTCGGCGACCAGGCCGAGGTCGCGCAGGTCGCGGCGATCTCGGCGCAGGATGCCAAGATCGGCGAGCTCATCGCCGAGGCGTTCGCCAAGGTCGGCAAGGGCGGCGTCATCACCGTCGAGGAGGCCCAGACGATGGGCCTCGAGCTCGAGTTCACCGAGGGCATGCAGTTCGACAAGGGCTACATCTCGCCGTACTTCGTCACCGACGCCGAGCGCATTGAGGCCGTGCTCGATGACCCGCAGATCCTGCTCGTGCAGGGCAAGGTGTCGTCGATGACCGACCTGCTCCCGCTGCTCGAGAAGGTCGTGCAGGCGAGCAAGCCGCTGCTGATCGTGGCGGAGGACGTCGAGGGCGAGGCGCTGTCGACGCTGGTCGTCAACAAGATC
>JAFAQI010000576.1 GCA_019246495.1 Frankiales bacterium
GGCCTCGACATGTTCGCCAAGGCGGCACCACCGCCGGCTCAGGTGCTCGACGACCTCGCGGGGCTTGCGGCCGCCGGAGTGACCTGGGCGACGGTGACGTTGCCGGGCGACAACCGCCGCGACCTGCTGGCCGAGATCGATCGGTTCGGCTCCGACGTCCTCACCCCCCTCGGTTGAGTGCGACGAACGACGGCTATCCGGCCGCGTTGATACACGTCGTTCGTCGCAGTCAACGGTCGCGGAGGGCGCGGCGGAGCAGCTTGCCGGTCTCGTCGCGGGGCAGCTCGTCGAGGACGACGATGTCGCGCGGACGCTTGTACGGCGCCAACCGCTCGTCAGCGGCCAGGTCGAGTGACCCGAGAACAGCAGCAGCGTCGGCGTCCGGCGCGAGGACGACGTAGAGCGCGATGACTTCGCCGCGTTCGTCGTCGACCCGGCCGGCGGCAGCGATGTCCGCGACACCGGGGATGTCGGCGAGTGCCTGCTCCACCTCGGCCGGATAGACGTTCACTCCGGCGGTGATGACGACGTCGGCGGAGCGGCCGGAGAGGTAGAGGAAGCCGTCGTCGTCGAGATGGCCGATGTCGCCGACCGTGAACGCATCACCGCGGTGCGCCGCGTCGGTCTGCGCGTCATCACCGGCGTAACGGAACCGGCGGCCCGCCGTCGACTCGAAGTAGACCGTGCCGTCGACACCAACGGGTTGGTCACGGCCGTCGTCGTCGAGGATGCGCACGCGCATCCCGGGTAGCGGCCGGCCGACGGTGCCGGGACGTTGCCGCCAGTCGGCGGAGCCCACGACGGTGAGTCCACCTTCGGTGAACCCGTAGTACTCGACCAGCACGTCACCGAACCAGTCGAGCACCGCCTGCTTCACCGGCGCGGGGCACGGCTCGCCGCCGTGCAGGATCGTCCGCAGTGCTGGCGCGGGCGACTGCGACCGGTCAACGTCGCGCAGTCCCAGCAGCTGCCGGAACATCGTCGGCACCATGATCGTGGACGTCACGTCCTCCGCCGACAACGCTGCAAGAGCGGCCTCCGCGTCCCACCGCGGCAGGATTCGCAGCGTCGCTCCGCGGGCCATCGCCGCGAAGCCGAACGTCTGCGGGGCGCCGTTGAACAGCCGCGACACGAACAGGTGCACGCCGTCGCCGGGGAGTTCCAGCGCGTCGGCCCATCTCGTCAGCCCCGCCCAGCCCGCCGAGAACGGCACGGTGCCGGAGCCTGCCATGACCACCGGCTTCGGCCGGCCGGTGGTTCCGGACGTGAACGGCATCTTGTA
The DNA here is from genome assembly GCA_019246495.1 of Frankiales bacterium. Taxonomy (GTDB): domain Bacteria; phylum Actinomycetota; class Actinomycetes; order JAFAQI01; family JAFAQI01; genus JAFAQI01. Next base: position 1,283 of record JAFAQI010000576.1, read on the forward strand.
GCCGGCGCGATCGTCGAGCGGCAAGTCGTCGCAACCCGCGAGCCAGCCTGCGTAGTCGGCGCCACCGAGACCGTCGAGGGTGACGGCCGGGATTCCACGAGCGGTCGCCGCCTCGGCCGCGGCGGCCCGGTCCGTGACAACGACAGCCGTCCGCGCGTCGGCGAGCAGCGCGTCGATCTCAGCTGCCGTCCAGCCGGTCTTCACCGGCGTGTAGGCACAACCCGCCCGCCACGCACCGAGCACCACCTCGACGAACTCGACGCGGTTGCTCACGCAGATCGCGACGTGCGTCCCCGGCTTCGCGCCGAGCGCCTCGAGCCCGCGCGCGACCTGCCAGGTCCGCGACTCGAGCTCACCCCACGAGACCCGCCGTACGCCGTCCTCGACCGCGAGGTCGTCCGGCGAGCGGTTCGACAGGGCAGCGAGCGAGGAGGGAGCCGTCACAGCCGCGCGGCGAGAGCCTCGGCGTGGTCGTCGGCGCCGCCGAACTCGGTCGCGTGCAACCAGGCGCGCTTGAGCAGGAAGTGCACCGGCACCTCCCACGTGAACCCCATGCCGCCGTGCACTTGCACGGCGCTGCGACCGTTGCCGGTCGCCGCTTCGTCGGCGAGCAGCTTCGCCCCCGCAACGGCGCGGGCCGCGTTGTTCGCATCAGGATCGTCGGCGTCCGGGTCGTCAAGCAGGACCGCTGCCGCATGCACTGCCACTCGCGCGAGCTCGGTGCGGACGAACATGTCGGCACAGATGTGCTTGACCGCTTGGAACGAACCGATCGTCCGGCCGAACTGCTCCCGTGTCTTTGCGTAATCCACCGCGAGCTCGGTCAGCCGCGCCGCGAGCCCCACCTGAAGCGCGGCCGTCAGCACCGCTGCCGTCGCGCGAAGCCGTTCCGCGTCGGCGCCGGTGGCGACGCTCACGCTCGCCGAACCATCCGGCACCGGCGCGACGATCTCGGACATCGGCGACAACGGATCGAGTGGTGAGGCGATCGGTTGTCCGGACGGCGGTTCGGCCAACCACACACCGTCGGCCGTGAAGACGAGCGCCCGGTCGGCAACGTCGAGATGCGCCACCAGCACCGGCGGCCGCTCGGTCTCGACGAGCGCGACGACGCTGTCATCGGCTCCGTGACCCGCCGCGAGCGACGTGGCCACGAGCGGACCGGTGACGACCGCGCGCCCGAGCTCCTCGAAGACGAGCACCGACTCGGCTAGACCCAGACCCAGATCGCTGCGCAACGAGAAGACTCCGGTCGCGGCCAGCTCGGACCACAGCTGCCGGTCGAACCCGTCACCCACCCGGTCGAGCGGCCAGCGTGCGGCGAGCAGGTCGCGGACGCCGCGCTGCAGCTCGAGCTGCTCATCGGTCGGCAGGAACCTCACGACTGTCCTATCGCTCGCGGGGCAGGCCGAGGATGCGCTCACCGATGATGTTGCGC
>JAFAQI010000471.1 GCA_019246495.1 Frankiales bacterium
CCGGTCGGTGTGCTCGATCGCGGTTCGCCAGGCGATGGCGGTCTCTGTCGCGTCCGCCGGCCGGACGACGTCGAGGCCGGGGATCGCGCGCAGGGCGGCGAGGTGCTCGATGGGCTGGTGGGTGGGGCCGTCCTCGCCCAGCCCGATGGAGTCGTGCGTCCAGATGTAGATGACCGGCAGCTTCATCAGCGCGGCGAGGCGGACGGCGCCGCGCATGTAGTCACTGAACACGAGGAACGTTCCGCCGAACACGCGCGTCCCGCCGTGCAGCGCGATGCCGTTCATGATCGAGCCCATCGCGTGCTCGCGGATGCCGAAGTGCAGGATTCGGCCGTATGGCGAACCGCCGTGCGACTCGGGCAGGAACGACTCGGCGCCTTCGATCTCGGTGTTGTTGCTCTCGGCGAGGTCGGCCGAGCCACCCCAGAGCTCCGGCAACGCGGGAGCGATCGCGTTGATGCAGGCGCCGGACGCCTTGCGCGTGGCGATCGAGGTCTCGCCCGCGAAGTCGGCAAGCTTGGCGTCCCAGCCGTCCGGCAGGCGGCGGTGGGAGATGCGGTCGAGCTCCTTGGCCTTGTCCGGATTGGCGGCGGACCAGGCATCAAACGCCTGCTGCCACTCTTCGTGGGCGGCGCGGCCACGGTCGACGACCTGGCGGGTGTGCGCAAGGACATCGTCCGGGCAGAAGAACGAGACGTCCGGCGGGAAGCCGAGGATCTCCTTCGTGGCGCGCACTTCGTCGGCACCCAGCGCCGACCCGTGTGCCTTGCCGGTGTTCTGCTTGTTGGGCGCCGGCCAGCCGATGATCGACCGGACGCTGATGATGCTCGGCCGGTCCCGCTCATCACGCGCGGCGACGAATGCGGCGTAGAGCGCCTGGACGTCGTTGACGTCTTCGACCCGCTGGGTGTGCCAGCCGTAGGCGGCGTAGCGCGCGAGCACGTCCTCGCTGAGCGCGACCTTGGTGTCGCCTTCGATGGAGATGTGGTTGTCGTCGTAGAGGAGCACGAGGTTGCCGAGCTGCTGGTGGCCGGCGATCGAGCTGGCCTCGCTGGAGATGCCTTCCTCGATGTCGCCGTCTGATGCGAAGCACCAGATCGTGTGGTCGAACGGACTCGCGTCGGCGGCCGCGTCGGCGTCGTAGAGCCCGCGCTCGTAGCGGGCGGCCATCGCCATGCCGACGGCGTTGGCGACACCCTGGCCGAGCGGCCCGGTCGTGGTCTCGACGCCAAGGGTGTGGCCGTGCTCCGGATGGCCGGGCGTGCGGCTGCCCCACTGCCGGAGCAGCTTGAGGTCGTCGAGCGTGAGCCCGTAGCCGGACAGGAACAGCTGGATGTAGAGCGTCAGGCTGGAGTGGCCGCAGGACAGGACGAACCGGTCCCGGCCGAGCCACGTCGGGTCGGTGGGGTCGTGTCGGAGCAGGCGCTGGAACATCAGGTACGCCGCCGGCGCGAGGCTCATCGCCGTGCCGGGATGGCCTGATCCGGCAGCCTCTACGGCGTCCATCGCGAGGCCGCGAATGACGTCGACCGCACGCGCGTCGAGGTCCGTCCAGTCGAGCGTGGCGGCACTGCTCTTGGCCACGGCGCGGCCCCTTCCCTGTGATCGATTGCGAGCCTACCCATGCGCCCGGAACGGACACCGCGACCGCTAGCCTGTCTCGGTGACCCTCGCGAGCCCGCCCATCGCGACCGTTGGGCCGGCTGTCGGTTCGGAGTCACCGCGCGGATTGCGCGCGACCGTCGGCGCTTACGTGGCTCTCACCAAGCCGCGGATCATCGAGCTGCTGCTCGTGACGACGGTGCCGGTGATGATGCTCGCGGCGCACGGTTGGCCGCGGCTCGTGACGCTCGCTGCGACCCTCGCCGGCGGGACGCTGGCCGCCGCGAGTGCCAACACCATCAACTGCGTCGTCGACCGCGACATCGACGCGGTCATGACGCGCACCCGGCGCCGGCCCATGGCCCGCCACCAGATCGCTCCCGCCGCTGCCTTGCGGTTCGGAATCGTCCTCGGCGCCGCGGCGACGCTGCTGCTCGGCTTCGCGGTCAACTGGCTGTCGGCCGGACTGGCCGACGGTGCGATCGCGTTCTACGTGTTCGTCTACACGCTGGGGCTCAAGCGTCGTACGCCGTCCAACATCGTCATCGGCGGGGCGGCCGGCTGCTTCCCGGTGCTCATCGGCTGGTCAGCGGTGCGCGGGGGCGTGGGTTGGCCGGCGGCAGTCCTCTTCGCCGTGGTGTTCCTCTGGACGCCACCGCACTTCTGGTCGCTCGCGATGCGGTTCAAGGACGACTACGCCGCCGCGGGGGTGCCGATGCTTCCCGCGGTCGCGTCGCCCGCGCAGGTGACCCGGCAGATCGTCGCCTACTCGTGGGCGATGGTCGCGGCGTCGCTCCTGCTACTTCCGTTCGGCGCGGGCTGGATCTACGCCGTCGCGGCCGTCGTGCTCGGCGGTGCCTTCCTGGTGCAGGCGCATCGGCTGCACCGGCAGGTCGTCCGGGGTGGGACGCCGCGGCCGATGCCGCTGTTCCACCTCTCGATCACCTATCTGTCGCTGCTCTTCGCCGCTCTCGCCGTCAGCCAGGTCGTCTGACGCTCTCGCGGGGGTAGCGGGACCGCGCTGACCGCGGTCGACGCCGCCGACATCGCGGCGGGCTCGGCCGCCGGTGCGGCCGTGAACGACAGTTGCAGCCAGAGCGTCGCGGCCCACAACAGGGTCGCCCCGGCGACGTGGAGCTCGACGACTCCCGGCGGCAGGTCGAGGAAGTACTGCGTGTAGCCGATCAGCACCTGCACCCCGACCGCGGCGGCGAGCCAGCCGGCGCGCCGGCGTACGACGTCGGTTGTGTCGGTGAGGCGTACGGCGAACAACGTCGCGATGACGAGGCCGGTGAGCAGCAGCGCGGCGTCGGCATGCAGCTGGGTCACCCGCTCGAGCGGAAACCCGAGCCGCTTGACGTGATGCGTGCCGTCACCGGCGTGCGGTCCGGTGCCGGTCGTGACGGTGCCGAGGACGAGCACCGCTCCGGCCACGACGACGAGCAGCCGGCCGAGCAGCACGAGCTCGCGTCGCGCCGTCGGGCGCCGCGGTGTCCATGCCGGGTCGGCGCGATGGACGAGGACGAGCGCCGCCCACACCATCAACATCGACAGCAGGAAGTGCGCCATGACCCATGGCGGTGACAGGTCGTACAGCACCGAAAGGCCGCCGACCACGGCCTGCCCGGCGAACCCGGCGACGAGCGACCACGACAGCAGGGTGAGGTCGCGGCGTCGCGGCGTACGACGAAGAGCGCCAACGGCGACAAGGGCGATGAACACGCCGACGACAGTCGTCACGACGCGGTTGATGAACTCGACGAGCGCGTGATAGCTCACCGGCGCGACGAGTGATGTCGACGTGCAGCGCGGCCACGTCGGGCAGCCGAGACCCGAACCGGTGAGCCGCACAGCCGCGCCGCTGACGACGATCGCGCCGACGAGGAAGGCCGCGACGACGGCGAGGCGCCGGAAGGCGGCCGGGCTGAGCGTGGGAGCGCGCATCTGGCCTCGAAGTCTAGGCGCCCCGGGTCAGCCCTGCGTCAGCCCGGAATGCCTTGCGCCCGTTGGCGAAACGCGGTGCGCAGCGTGAGCACGTCGACCGGCCGTTCGGCGACGACACCCGCCCCGGCATCGATCAGGCGATGCGAAGCGTCCGGGTCCGGTTTGTCGACGAGGCCGACGATCGTGGCGTCGAGCGACTCGATCGCCACGATCTGTCTGATCAGATCGGCGCCATCGAGAGGCTCGACCCGCGGCGCGACGAAGACGACGTCGGGGCGGTGTTCGCTGATGCCGCGCACGGCATCGTCCGGTTCGAGATAGAGCAGTACGTCGGCGGTCGGCAGCAGCCGGTCGATGGCGTCGGCGAGGCGACGTCCCTCGTTGGTGGCGGAATCGGCGATGACGACGCGCATCGGTGCCTCCCTAGGTGCAGGGGCCAAGGACTTGAGTGCTCAACGGAGTCTGTGCATTTCAAGGACGTCAGTGCCAGCGGAACGTGCGGCTGGCAACCAGGATGCTCGCACCCGCCCAGACGAGCAAGGTCACCCAGTCGTGCAGCGGGGGAGTGGCGCCGTGCCGAAGGACGGCGCGGAGCCCGTCCGTGAGCGCCGCGATCGGCAGCAGCTCGAGCACATGCCGCAGGCCGGGGGAGAAGTCGGACAACGGGAACACGACGCCGCCCAGGATGAGCAGCAAGAGATAGAGCAGGTTCGCCGCCGCGAGCGTCGCCTCGGCACGCACCGCGCCGGCCAGCAACAGGCCGAGCCCGCTGAAGGCGACGGTTCCGAGCGCCAGCAGCGCGACGACTTCTGCGGGTGATCCGTGCGGCGACCAACCGAGCGCGAGGCCGACGACGACGAGCAGGGCGATCTGCACGATTTCGACGGCTGCGACCGCTGCCGTCTTCGCAGATAGCAGCACTGCGCGCGGCATCGGTGTGGTGGCGAGCCGGCGGAGGACGCCGTAGCGGCGCTCGAAGCCCGTGCCGATCGCCTGTCCGGTGAACGCCGTCGAGAGGACGGCGAGGGCAAGGACGCCGGGTACGACGAAGTCGACGCGTGGCTTCGGCAGGTCGGCGATGGGAGCGCCGGAGAAGAGCAACAGGACGACCGTCGGGATGACGATCGTGAGCAGCAGCTGTTCGGCGTTGCGAGCCAGGATGCGCACCTCGACCCGCGTCTGGGCGAGCAGCTGCGATGTGAAGCCGGCCGAGCCGGGCGCCGGCCGCAGGTCGAGCGCCGTCACGTGGCGGCTCCGGTGACGGCGAGGTAGACATCCTCGAGCGCGCGGCCGCCAGCAGTCAGCTCGGCGAGCGTTCCGTCGGCGACGGCCCGGCCGCGGTCGACGATGACGACGCGGTTGGCAAGTCGCTCAGCCTCGTCCATGGCATGCGTGGTGAGCACGATCGTCACGTCGCTCGCGCGCAGCTCGTCGATCAGCGCCCAGGTCGAGCGGCGGGCGTGCAGGTCGAGGCCGGCCGTCGGCTCATCCAGCAGGACGAGCTCCGGACGGCCGACCAGGGCGAGCGCCAGCGACAAGCGTTGCTGCTCGCCGCCCGACAGGCGTCGCCACGGTGTCGCGGCCACGCGCGCGAGGTCGAGCCGTTCGAGCAGCTCGTCGACCGGCAGCGGCTGCGCATAGAGCGCGGCAAACAGGGCGAGCACCTCGCGTGCGCGCGCGGCGGGATAGACGCCCGCGACGCCGTTGCCGGTCGACTGGGGCATGACGCCGATGCGCGGGCGCAGCGCTCGCCGGTCCCGGTGCGGATCGAGCCCAAGGATGCGGATTGTCCCCGCGTCCGGTCGAAGCAGGCCGGTCGCGCAGGCGAGCGAGGTCGTCTTGCCGGCGCCGTTGCGACCGAGGACGGCGGTCACTTCACCGGCCGCTGCGCGCAGCACGAGCCCGTCGACCGCGACGACGTCACCGAAGCGCTTGTGGAGGTCGACGACCTCGAGCGCGGCCGGCGGCACGCATCGATCCTAGGAACCCGGGCATGAAGGAAGCGATGGTCGTGACCGTGCCGGCGCCTGTAGCAGGCCGGGCCCGCAAGGTGGCGGGGGCGTTGGGCGGAAGTCGGTCGGCGCGGATTGCGGCGCGGGCGGGGCTCGCGACCAGGGCGGCGTTCTATCTCCTGCTGGCCGGCATCGTCCTGGACGTCGCGTTCGCCGGCGGGGCGACCGGGACGCAGGCCAACGCCAACGGCGCGCTGACGACGATCGCAAAGGATCCCGTGGGCCGCGTCGCGATCGGCGCCGCCGCGTTCGGCTTCCTCGCGCTGGGCCTCGTGCGGATCGCCGGCGCTATCCGCGACCGCGATGCCGACCGGGGGCAGCGGCTGCGCACCCTGGCGCAGGGGCTGTTCTACGGCGTACTCACGTGGGTGCCCTTGTCGTTCTTGCTCGGCAGCCGGGAGACGGGATCCGAGCAGGCGCAGCACTCGGAGACGTCGACGGTGCTGAGCTGGCCGGGCGGACGGCTGCTCGTCGCCGTCGTCGGGTTGGTGGTCATCGGGGTGTGCGCCTACCAGATCAAGTGCGCGGTCAACCAGGACTTCACCGACGGCATGAACCTGCGGGCGGCGCCGCGCTCGGTGCGCCGCCTGGTGGACGTCGCGGGCACGGTCGGCATCGCTGCCCGAGCGCTGGTCTTCGTGCCGATCGGGGTGCTGTTGCTGGTGGCGGCGGCCGCGGCCGATCCGGCCCACGCCAAGGGGCTCGACGCGGAGCTGGCGACCCTCGCCCGGCAGTCGTGGTGGGGTCCGGCGGTGCTGGTGCTGGTGGCGGCAGGACTTGTGGTCTTTGCCTGTTATGCCGCACTCGAGGCGCGCTACCGCCGGGTGGATTGCAGCTCCTGACCGGGCCGCAAGGCTGGGGAGGGGGTCGGGTTTGCTCCGCCTTCGCAATTACGCGACAATGTGGTTGTGAAAAAGGCTGCGGCGGGCACGGCGACGCTGGTCGACCGTGACCGGCGGACCCGCAAGCGGGTCGTTCAGCTGCTGCTCGAGCTCGGCCCGTCGACGGCGGTGGCGCTCGGGGAGCGGCTGGGCCTCACGCCTGCCGCGATCCGCAAGCACCTCGACGCGATGCTCGCCGACGGCACGCTGGTCGCCCGCGACGCTCCGGTCCGGGGTCCGCGTGGCCGCGGCCGTCCGGCGCGGATCTTTGCCTTGTCCGACGCCGGCCATGCCTCGGCCGGTCCCACGGCGTACGACGCGGTGGCGGTCGAGGCGCTGCGCTTCCTGCGGGAGACCGCGGGGGAGCAGGCGGTCGAGGAGTTCGCGCGGCGGCGGATGAGCGAGTGGGAAGCGCGCTATGCCGAACGCATCGCGGTGCTGCCACTCGAGGAGCGGCCGGCGGCGCTGGCGGAGGCGCTGTGCGCGGACGGCTACTCCGCGACCGTTCACGAGGGCGGTTGCGGTGTGCAGGTCTGCCAGCACCACTGCCCGGTGCAGCACATCGCCGAAGAGTTCCCCGCGCTGTGCGAGGCGGAGACCGAGGCGATCGGCCGGTTGGTCGGTCGGCACGTGCAGCGGCTCGCGACGATCGCGCACGGCGACGGAGTTTGTACGACGCACATCCCACTGACGCCGGTGGCGTCCGGAAGGAACCTTGCATGACCGCAACCGACCGCCCGGACCTCGAAGGCCTTGGCCGTTATGCCTTCGGCTGGGCCGACCCCGACGTGGCAGGTGCCGCGGCGACGCGTGGCCTGTCCGAGGCGAAGGTCCGCGAGATCAGCGCGCTCAAGAACGAGCCGGAGTGGATGCTCAACTTCCGGCTGAAGGGCCTGCGGTTGTTCGACAAGAAGCCGATGCCCAACTGGGGCTCGGACCTGTCGGGCATCGACTTCGACAACATCAAGTACTTCGTGCGGTCGTCGGAGAAGCAGGCGACGTCCTGGGACGAGTTGCCGGCCGACATCAAGAGCACCTACGACAAGCTCGGCATCCCCGAGGCGGAGAAGCAGCGACTCATCGCCGGCGTGGCCGCGCAGTATGAAAGCGAAGTGGTCTACCACAGCATTCGTGAGGACCTCGAGCAGAAGGGCGTGCTCTTCCTCGACACCGACACGGCGCTGAAGGAGCACGAGGATCTGTTCCGCGAGTACTTCGGCGCGGTCATTCCTGCCGGCGACAACAAGTTCGCCGCTCTCAACACTGCGGTCTGGTCGGGTGGTTCGTTCATCTACGTTCCCAAGGGTGTGCACGTCGACATCCCGCTGCAGGCCTACTTCCGCATCAACACGGAAAACATGGGTCAGTTCGAGCGGACGCTGATCATCGCGGACGAGGACTCCTACGTTCACTACGTCGAAGGCTGCACTGCGCCCATCTACTCGTCGGACTCGCTGCATAGTGCGGTCGTCGAGATCATCGTGAAGAAGAACGCGCGGGTGCGTTACACGACCATCCAGAACTGGTCGAACAACGTCTACAACCTGGTCACCAAGCGCGCCGCCGCGCAGGCCGGCGCCACCATGGAGTGGATCGACGGCAACATCGGCTCCAAGGTCACCATGAAGTACC
>JAFAQI010000415.1 GCA_019246495.1 Frankiales bacterium
GAGCCCTGAACGCTGCCCTTGATGGACGTCTTCGAGTCGAACAACATGCTGATCTGCTCAGCTGGCACCTGAGTCGCTGCCGTGTCACCGACGAAGAAGCGCGGCGACTGGCCGGCCACGGACTCCATGCCGGCGTAGTAGACGTGACCGTTGCCGGGCGTGTGCGGGTTGTACGTCGTGAAGCGGGTGATCCACTCGCCGGTCGCGCCACCGGCCGCCGGGTTGACCAGCAGGCTCTTGAGCGACTTCAGCCGCATGGTGACGACGAGGCCGCTCTTCTCCTGGCGGATCGACGCGCCGGTCAGGTCGAGGTTGGTGCCGGCCGGGGTGCGGCGGGCGTTCGCGTTGTAGAAGTCGTCGCCGCGCGGGTCGGTGACGCTCGTCCACGGCGCTCCGGGACCCTTGCCCTTGCCGCGGATCGTGCCCTTGACGAGGCTCGGGCCGGCGATCTGCTTGACGATGACGACCGGGCCGTTCTCGGCGATGGCACCCGTCGGGCCGACCGAGTAGGTGTTGGACGTGTCGTCGACGAACGACAGCGCAAGAGCGCCGCGCGCGTCATGGTTGACCTCGAGGAAGTCACCAAGGCTGCGGTCACCCATCGAGACCGTGCAGTTCAGGCCATGTGTGCAGAGCGGGCCGTACTTGATCGGGTGCTCGGAGACGGTCGCGACCGACCACGTCGGGTGCTTGGCGAGCGCGTTGAGGCTCTCGCCGACCTGGACGCTGATCTCCGCGTGCGCGAGGTCGTCGAGGACGTAGCTGCCCTTCTCGCTTGCCTCGTTCGCGTGGTACCACGCGACCGCGACGCGGCCGTTCGAACCCGCGTTGACCCACGAGAAGGCATTGCTTCCACCGCCGCTGCTCACGAGCACCGGCCGGCCCCAGTGGTTGCCGTCACGCGATGCGACGACGTAGGTCTGGTAGGGGCCGATGGCGTTGCCCGAGGGGTCGGTCTTCTGCGAGGAGAACGCGACGTAGAAGTGTCCTGCGCTGTCCTCGGCGATGGTGGCGAAGTTCGTCGCGCCGCAGACGCCGGCCGTGTTGGGCTTGTCGGGGCACAGCGACCGGTTGACGACCGTGTGCTTCCAGGTCGCGGTCTCGACCGTTGCCTCGTTGGCGCCGGCCGTGGTCTTGCTGAGGTGCCCGCGGCTGACGACGACCTGGTTGCCGTCGGCACTGGTGTGAGCGATGAGCAGGTCGCCGTTCTTGGCAAGCACCTGGTTGCCGGAGATGCCTTCATCGTCGGTGACACAGTTGAGCTGGCCGCCACCGATGCAGTTGTTGTCGACGTGACCCGTGGCAAGGCGCGCGTTGAACACCGGCGTGAACTGCAGGCCGTCGTGGCTGACCGCTTCGACGAGCTGGTTGGTCGGCGAGTTGGGGTTGTTGGGGTCGGAGCCGGACGCGGCGGCGTCGTACTCCTCATAGATCGCGAAGTCCTTGTCGCCGTAGTTGCCGTGCACGGCGTACCACATGCGGTCCACCGGCGAGTTGGGCACGGAGCTGCACGACGTCGTGAACGTGGCGCCGTGGTCAGTGCTCACGCTGTTGGACAGGTTGGTCAGGTTCTGCAGGTCGGAGAAGAAGAGGTCGCCCTTCTTGTCCAGCTGCATCTCGGTGTCGCCACCGCCCTGGAAGCAGGTCATCGGCTTGCCGAGACCGACCTGGCCGGGGATGAGCTGGTAGCTGTTGCCGTGGTCGACCGACTGCCAGATGAAGCTGTGCGCGGTGGACGAGCCGTTGGGAACGCTCGAGTAGTAACGGTCCTTGCCGTCGATCGCGACGTCGGGCTCGAAGCCGGAGCGCTGCTGGTCGACGATGACCTCGTGCGAGAACTTCAGCGCTGAGTGGTGGGCGGGCGACTGGGTCGCGGCGACGGCGGCGACGGTCCCCGCTGCCAGCGCCGTGGCACCGGCGAATGCGAAGACAGCGGTGGAGCGCGGCACGGGGTCCTCCGTGGTTGCGGGCAGGCGTAGTCGAGCCTTCGTGGGGCTCAACGATCGGCATTCGCCGCGGAAACGGCCGGTCCTGCTACCGCCAGGTCACGACGTGGTAACCCACGCCGTAGAGCACGGTCAGCTGAGCGTGCCGGTCGGCAAGGTCGGGTGAGCTGGCCGCTGCGCCGGCAAGCACCTGCCAGGGCGC
>JAFAQI010000523.1 GCA_019246495.1 Frankiales bacterium
CGAAGTCCGAACGCATGGCCGCCGCCTCGGCATCGGCCCGAGCCAGCCACAGCTGGGTGCGCTCGTCGAGTGGCTCATTGGCTGCGGCGGCGGCCCGCCATCGCTCGAACCGCGCGGTCGTGGAGATCGAGCTGAGGTAGGCAAGGATGCACGCGCACTCCGTCGCACCGGCGACGTCACCGGCAGCGGACAGTACGTCGTACGCGCGCTCGGTCGCCGACACGAACTCGGGATGCGACTGGTGCCGCCAGGTGTCGCCGAGTAGCCGCAGAGCATGGCCGCGGGCGATCTCGTCACCGCGACTCTCGGCAAGAGTCATCGCCTCGTCGAGGGTCTGCCGCGCGGCCTGGAACCGGCGCAGCCGGGACAGCGCATGGCCGCGCGCGAGCAACGCCGACGCAGCCAGCGGAGACTGCGCGCCCGACCCCGCCAGCAGATCGCGCGCCGCATCCGAGTTGTGCAGCGCGTCCTCGAACCGGCCGAGCTCATGCAGGCACCGCGCCGTCAGCAGGTGCAGTCGCGCGGTCTCCACCGGGAACAGGTGACCGGTGTCCTCGACGAGTCGCGCGGCCTCGCGTGCGGCAGCCAGTGACGTCGCAGCCTGCGTGCGAAACAACGCCTCCGCGTGGTCGGCGACCGCCGTGAGCGCTGCGCGCACCGCCTCGTTGCGCCGCACCGGGTCGCCCTCCGACACGCACTGGGCCCAGCGCAGCGCGTGATGCATGCGCACTCCGGTGAGCTCCGGCTCGGTGACGCTCCACTGCCGCCGGTGCAGCTCCGCGCGAACCGACCGGGGCAGCGAGGCGTAGGCGACCTGCTGCACAAGGCCGTGCGAGAACTGCCAGCCATCCGCGGTCGCCCGCAAGAGCCCGCGGTCGATGAGCCGCGGGACAGCTAGCTTCACCGCTGCTCCGGCAAGCTGGTCCATCACGTCCCGCGGAACCGACTCGCCGTAGGTGCTGAGCTCCTGCAGCGCGGCCTTGTCATCGGCGGGCAGCCGATCGATGCGTGCGCTCACGAACAGCCGAAGCGACGTAGGCAGCACGTCCACCGCCGCCGGGGACCGGACCTCGCACCGGCCGTCAACGACATCGACGATGCCGTTCTCCAACAGGTACGCCGCCGACTGGACCGCCATCAACGGGTGGCCGGCGACGCGAGACAAGATCGCCGAGCTCAGCTCTGCGGGTGGCTCCGCGCCGAGTGCGGCCGCGAGCAACGTGGCCGCGTCGTCGTCCGGCAATGCACTGAGGCTGACGCCGGCCGGCCAGGGAGGTCGCGATTCGTCGCTACGCCAGGTGAGGAGGACGAGCAGCGGTACGTCGAGCGGCTGCTCGCGAAGTCCGGTGACGAAGTCCAGCAGCGCGGCGTCCGCGCGGTGTGCGTCGTCGATGACGACGACCAGGAGCCTGCCGCTCGCCACTTCCGTCAACAGTCGGCGGCCGGCTGCGCTAACGGCGGGGAACGGGTCGGCGCGCAGGCTCGACGTCGACGACGACGCGAGCAGCCGGTCGATCTCGGCGGCCGCTGCCGCCGGACTCGGTGTCGCGGCCGCGACCTGCTCCAGCAGCGCGCCCAGCCCGCCGCCGCTCGACGTCGAGCCGGTCCACGTCCATACGGCGCGATGCGCGCGCAGGTCGAGCCAGTGCGACACGAGCCGGCTCTTGCCGATGCCTGCCTCGCCGCTGACGACTACGACGTGGCTTGTGCGGCGCGACGCCGATTCCTCAGCCAGCGCATCGAGGTCACGAAGCGCCTCGGTGCGGTCGACGAAGACGGTGGCGACCGCGCCCAGCGGGCTGTCCGTCGTACCCGAAGGAAGTGACCACGCGTCGAGCGGGCCAGTGACACCTTTGACGGTGATCGTGCGCCGGTGAGCGCCCGCGCCGGCCACCCCGGCGAGCTCACCGAAGTGACTGTCGACGAGCACCTCGTCGGGGCCGGCGGTATCGCACAACCGCGACGCGAGGTTGACGGCGTTGCCGATCAGCGACCACCCGCTCGACTCGTCGGACGGGACGACGAGCACCTCACCCGCAGCGATACCGATGTGCACGTCGGGGATGCGGAACGTGCGCGCTTCGGCATTCTGCGCCGCCACGAGCTCCCGAATCACTGCGGCCGCGCGCACCGCTCGCTGAGCGACGTCCGGAACTGCAGCCGGTACGCCGAACACCGCCATGAACCCGTCGCCGGCGACGGAGGGGACGACGCCACCTTCCGACTCCACGATGCGCCGCATCGCCGACATCACCGGATGGACGGTTGCCACGACTTCTTCGGGGTCGAGGCGCCGGCACAGGTCGGTATAGCCCGTGAGGTCGACGAACATGAGGACGGCGAACTTGCGCTCGCCGCTGGATGCGACGGGGGACGTCGCGGGCGGCACCGTCAGTCGGCCCGATGAAAGTCGTCGACCGAGCCGATGACCTGCAGCCGGTCGGTGATCCCGGACTCGGAGCCGGCTGCGTCAAGCTCGGCGCGCAGCTGGTCGGCGTCATCGCCGACTGCTTCGACCACGACCTGGCCGTCGGCTGCGACCCATGCGCCGACGTGGTCATCGCCGAGGCGGTCGATCAGCTGCTGCACGAATGCGACCGCGACGTCGACGCTCGGCAGCACCAGGAACGCCAGCCACGGGCAAGGCGGCACCCACGCCGGCTTGGGCACCGGGATCGGGAAGCCGGCTGCCTTCATCCAGTCGGGGTAGAAGACGAGGTGTGGTGTCACCCCGGCGGCCGCCAGGCTCTGCACGTGAGCGTCCGCAGCGGCCGCGTCGCTGGCCTCGAGAGCGACGAACACGTTGTGCTCGTCGTGTTCCACGCCGACGACCGCGCGGACCCGGTTGCCCGCCTCACCGGTCCCGACGAGCTGATGCGGCAGGCCGCCGTCGTGCCGGCCGAAAACATATGCGTCCATCGTGAAGCCCCCCACGTCGAGTGGCGCAAGTGTCGCAAAGCAGGCAGTGAGGGACAAGGACGGCCGTTCAAACGGTCGGTTGGCCGACACCTATCGTGAGGCGGTGACGGTCGACCCGCGCCGACAGGTGCCGCGGGCAGATGCCGTCCTCGCGGACCCCCGCGTGGTGTCCGCGGTCGACCGCCTCGGGCGGAGTGCGGTCAAAGCGGCGGTCGACGCGGCTCTTGACGTCGTACGGCGTGGTGAGGCGGAGCCGGGTGCGGCCGCCGATCTTGCGGTCGCTCTGCTGCCTGCGTCGGCCTCGAGTCTGCGGCCGGTGCTCAACGCGACCGGAGTGGTGCTGCACACGAACCTGGGCCGGGCTCCGCTGTCGGCAGCAGCGGTCGACGCTCTTGTTGCGGCGGCGGGTTACGTCGATGTCGAGTACGACGTCGACACCGGCGCGCGGGCGCGACGTGGGCGCGGTGCGGTCGATGCGCTGACCGAGGCGGTGCCATCCGCTGAAGCGGCGCACGTCGTCAACAACGGCGCCGCGGCGCTGGTCCTCGCTGCGACCGCTCTCGCCGCCAGCAGGGAGATCGTCGTGAGCCGCGGCGAGCTCGTCGAGATCGGCGATGGCTTCCGCCTGCCCGACCTGCTGATGTCGACGGGCGCACGGTTGCGCGAGGTCGGGACGACGAACCGCACCAAGCTCAGTGACTATGCGGACGCGATCGACGACGACGTCGCGTTTGTGTTGAAGGTGCACCCGTCGAACTTCGTCGTGACCGGGTTCACGTCGGCGGTGCCGGTCGGCGAGCTCGCCACTCTCGGCCGGCCCGTGGTCGTCGACATCGGTTCGGGTTTGTTGCGGCCGGACCCGCTGTTGACCACCGAGCCGGATGCGACAACGGTGTTGCGCGACGGTGCGGCGCTGGTCACCGCCAGCGGCGACAAGCTGCTCGGCGGACCGCAAGCGGGGCTCGTTCTCGGCCGGCGCGATCTCGTCGACCGGCTGCGGACTCATCCGCTGGCGCGGGCGTTGCGCGTCGACAAGCTGACGCTTGCTGCACTCGAGGCAACGGTGCGCGGTCCCGTCACTCCGACCGCGCAGGCGCTGCATCTCGACACCGAACTGCTCAGGCGTCGAGCCGTCGCGGTGAGCGAAGAGCTTGCCGCATCGGGCGTCGCGGCGGCGGTTGTCCCGCATGCCGGTGTGGTCGGTGGTGGCGGAGCGCCCGGCGTCGAGATCGCCGGGTGGGCGGTCGCGCTGGACCCCTCCTACGCCGAGCGGCTGCGGCTCGGCGACCCCTGCATCGTCGGCGTCGTCGACGACGGCCGATGCCTACTCGACCTGCGCTGCGTGCCGGCGGACCGCGACCGCGACATCACGAAGGCCGTCGTCGAAGCCTGATGCACGTCATCGCCACCGCGGGACACGTCGACCACGGCAAATCGGCGCTGGTGCGTGCGCTCACCGGTATGGAGCCTGACCGCTACGCCGAAGAGCGCCGTCGCGGCATGACGATCGACCTCGGTTTCGCGTGGACAAGTCTGCCGAGCGGAGACGACGTCGCGTTCGTCGACGTACCCGGTCATGAACGGTTCGTGACGACGATGCTCGCCGGTGTCGGGCCGGTGCCGTGCGTGTTGCTCGTCGTCGCCGCGGACGAAGGCTGGATGGCGCAGACCGAGGAGCATGTCGCGGCGCTCGAGGCCTTCGACGTCAGTCATGGCGTGGTCGCGGTAACCAAGACCGACGTTGCGGACCCGTCGGACGTCGCGGTCGCGGTACGCGGTCGGTTGTCGACGACGCCGTTGCGTGACGCGGCAATCGTGGGAGTGAGCGCGCGCACCGGCGATGGGCTTGACGACCTGCGCACTGCGCTTGACGGGATGCTCGCGAAATTGCCGCCAGCCGAACGCAATGCGCCCGTGCGGTTGTGGGTCGACCGAGCCTTCACCATCAGCGGCGCAGGAACTGTTGTGACAGGGACGCTTGCCGCCGGTGCGATTGCCGTCGGCGACGAACTGCTGCTGTCACCGAGCGGCCGTGCGGTGTCCGTCCGTGGGCTTCAGTCGCTCAACCAAACGATGTCGCAGGTGCAGGGGCCGGCCCGCGTGGCCGTCAACCTGCGCGGTGTCGACCGCGGCGACGTCCGGCGCGGCATGGCGCTCGTCAGTCCCGACGCGTGGCGGGAGGCGAGCAGCATCGACGTGCTTGCCGATGGAGTAGACGTCGCGACCGAGGTGCTCGTCCATCTCGGATCGGCCGCCGTGCCGGCGCCCGTCCGACCGCTCGGCGCCCGCGCCGTCCGGCTCCGGCTAACATCCCCGCTGCCGATGCACGTCGGCGACCGGTTGCTGTTGCGCGAACCGGCCGGACGTCGCATCAGCGCGGCGGTCGTCGCGGACCTCGATCCGCCGCCACTGCGCCGTCGTGGCGACGCGGCACGAATCGCATCCGCACTCGAGGTGCCGGCGACCCCGGACGACGAAGTACGCCGCCGGGGCGTAACGACCCTCGCCACGCTGCGGAGCGCCGGCCTCCGCGGTGAGCCGGTCGAGGCCGTCGCAGTCGGCGAGTGGCGGATCTCGCACGAGCAATGGGCCGCGTGGGAAGAGGCGCTAGCCGATCTCGTCGCGGATGGCGAGGACCTTCCGGTGGCAGTCGTCCCGCAGGCACTCGGCCTGCCGGACCTGAGCATCGCCAGCGCCCTCGTCGCGGCCATGCCCGGCCTCGAGACGAGTGCCGGATCAGTGGTCCGGGCCGGCCGGCGCGAGCCGTTGCCTGCCGAGGTCGAGCCGATCCTCGCCCGACTTGCGGGTCAGCCGTTGGCGGCGCCCGACGCCGACGAGGTGCGGACCGTCGGGCGCAGCGCCCTCGGCCGCGCGGTCCGAGCCGGCGCCCTCCTGCATCTCGGCGGGGGCATCTATGTCGCACCGGCCGCGCCTGCGGTCGCGACGGCAGACCTCGCAGATGTCGACCAGCCGTTCACGGTCAGCGCTGCTGCGCGGACCCTCGGGGTCAGTCGTCGGGTCGCCGTACCGCTCCTCGAACATCTCGACGCCGCGCGACTGACCCGCAAACTGCCGGACGGAACGCGGTTACTAATCGCTCGCGAGGGCTAGCCTCGACGTATGGGTGCACTCGTCGACGGCTTCGGTCGCGTGCACACCGACCTGCGCGTGTCGCTGACCGACAAGTGCAACCTGCGCTGCACCTACTGCATGCCCCCCGAGGGCTTGGAGTGGATGCCTGCGCCGGAGCTCCTCACCGATGACGAGATCGTCCGGCTCGTGGGCATCGGGGTGAGGGAGCTCGGAATCAACGAGGTGCGGCTGACCGGCGGTGAGCCGTTGCTCCGCCGCGGCCTTGTCGACCTCGTCGGTCGGCTGGCCGGCCTCGAACCCCGGCCGCATCTCACGCTGACGACAAACGGCATCGGTCTCGCGCGCGTCGCGCAGTCGTTGGCCGACGCCGGCCTCCATCGGGTCAACGTCAGCCTGGACACGCTTCGGCCCGACACGTTCGTCGCACTGGCGCGACGCGACCGGCTCGCCGACGTCCTGGCCGGGCTCGACGCCGCCGCGGCCGCGGGGCTGACGCCGGTGAAGGTCAACACCGTCCTGATTCGCGATGTCAACGACGGCGAGGCGCTCGAGCTGTTGGACTACTGCTTGGACCGCGGGCTGTCGCTGCGTTTCATCGAACAGATGCCTCTCGATGCGCAGCACGGCTGGGATCGTCGCCTGATGATCACGGCCGACGAGATCATGGCCAAGCTCACGGTCGCACACGAGCTCACGCCGGTGCCCGTCCGGGGAAGTGCACCGGCGGAGGACTACCTCGTCGACGGCGGCCCGGCGACTGTCGGCATCATCGCGAGCGTCACCCGGCCGTTCTGCGCGGCGTGCGACCGGGTGCGGCTGACCGCCGACGGGCAGGTGCGCAACTGCTTGTTCGCGCGCGACGAGTCCGACCTGCGTACGCCGTTGCGCGCTGGCGCGAGCGACGCGGAGCTGGCTGAGCGCTGGCGCGCGGCTGTCGCCGGCAAGCGCGCGGGCCACGGCATCGACGATCCGTCGTTCCTCCAGCCCGCGCGGCCGATGTCCGCGATCGGCGGATGACGGGACCGTCGTACGACGCGATCGTGCTCGCCGGCGGGCAGTCGCGCCGGATGCAGGTCGAGGACAAGACGCGGGTGATGGTCGGCGGCCGGCCGCTGCTCGACCGAGTGCTCGCGGCGGTTGCCGGTGCGGCGCAAGTGATCGTCGTCGGCGAGGAACGTCGTACCGACGTGCCGGTCCGGTGGACGTGCGAGGAGCCGCGGGGGAGTGGTCCCGCGTCCGCGTTGGCTGCCGGTCTCGCCCTTGCCGACGCGGACGTGGTCGTCGTACTCGCCGGGGACCTCCCGTTCGTGACGCC
>JAFAQI010000148.1 GCA_019246495.1 Frankiales bacterium
TGATCGTGCTCGAGGGCCGCGTCGAAGTCGACGGCGTTGCGGTTGTGCCCGGGCAGCTGGGTTATCTCGGGCTCGGTCGCTCGGAGCTCGGCCTGGTTGCCGCCGAACCCAGCCGGGTGATGGTGCTCGGCGGCGTGCCGTTTCCCGAGCCGGTGCTGATGTGGTGGAACTACGTCGCGCGCACCCGCGAGGAGATCGACACGGCGGCGCAGGACTGGAACGCACACAGCGACCGGTTCGGTGAGGTCGCTTCGTCGCTTACCCGTATCGAGTCGCCGACGCCGTTGTGGGCGGCCTCGCGCTGAGGGACTCGCGGCGTCAGCGGCCGACGGCCTTCTCCAGTTGCGCCTTGTTCATCTTCGAGCGGCCCTCGATGCCCTTGCGCTGCGCCTCGGCGTAGAGCTGGTCCCGGGTCCGACCGCCGGCGCCCTTGTGCGACCGCAGCCCGCCGCGGCGACTCGACGAGATGTCCTTCACCGAGGTGCGGCTGGCCTGCTTCGACTCGCCGGCGCGGGCGCGCTCCTTGTTGACCGTGCGCGCGGCGATCTCTTCCGCCTTGCGCTCGGAACGGCCGCGTTCCTCGAGGCTCTCCTTGATGTGCTCGTATTGCCGTTCCCGCTTCTTGCTCCATGCCTGCTGCGGCATCGTCGCCACCTCCGTCTCCTTACCTGGCCTTCCCCGTCGGTGCGACGAGAACGCATCAGGCGCATGGCGACCGTGAGGTCTTCGCGGACCGCCGGCTAGGGACCGAGGCGGTAGTCGTACGGCTCCACCGTCACGGTCTGACCGAGCGGTGTCCGCCAGGTGATCGTGTGATCCGGGTTGTGCTTCGCGGTGAGGCCGCGTTTCGTCTTGGCGATGTGCCAGGCGCGGTCCATCGGCGCGGTGTTGTCCGATGTCGTTGGGCCCTGCGGCCACGGATCCTGATGCTCGCTGTCGCAGCGCTCGGCCGGGACGGTCGAGTAGGGACCGATGCTCATCACGTAGCGCGCGTCGGCTTCGGCCTGCATGGCTGCCGGGACGCGCCAGGTCTGGGTGTCGCGGTGGAGCAGGTGACCGCTGTCGGGATCGACGATCAGGAACCGGAGCTTCGCGTCGCGTGCAGCGTCGCGGACGGTGTCGATCGGGACCGGGCCGTGGCCGGGGACCTCGGCGGGGGTGTCCGACAACCCGACGAGCGCGTCGAGGGTGACGACGACCTGAACCTCGACCGGCCGGCCGTGATGGGTCGGGACGTGACCGGTCAGGTCGCCGGTGAGATAGGCGTCGGCAAACGTGCGAAGTGACTCCGCGCGCAGCACCCCGATCGGTCGAGCATCGCCGGACTTCTTCAAGCCGAGGGCGCGATGGTCAGCGGCCTTCTTCACCGCGAGCGCGTCGACAAGCGGCATGCGGGCGGTGAGCCACGCCATGCCGTCCTCGTCGGCCTCGACGGTGACGTCGGACTTCGCGGCTTCGGCCGCGTGCCGCTCGGCGAAGCTCTGCGGATCGATGTCGGCGACCGCGCGGCGTACGGCAGCGGCGAACTGCTGCACGCTTTGCGTCGTCGCCCGGTGGAGTACCCGGTCCTCGACGTCCGCGCACTGTTCAGCGGTCAGATGCCCCGTGCCGAGGACGATCTTGTCGACGTGAGCCTTGGTGATGCTGCCGGCGCGGAACAGCGCGTCGGTCTCGGGGAGGAATTTCGCGAGGCGCGTCGCGATGAACACGTCTCGCTGGGCGGCGCCGACCGGCTTGCGCAGCGCCGCTGACACCTCATGCGCGGCGGGGTCGACCACACCGGCGTCCTTCGGCGGGTCGGCGGCGATCAGGGCGACGGCCTGCGACTTGCGCGCGGCGGACCAGGTCTCGACCCGGTGAAAGGCCCGCAGGTACGTCGGCAGGGCCCGCGGGTCTAGCCGGGTCGGGTCGATCTGCGCCAACAACGCAGGCGCCCACGGCCCCAGCTCCAGCTCGTCGATCCACGTCAACACCAAGGCGTCCGGCAGACCCTGACCGTCCCAACGCGACAACGACCACCACGCATCCGGACCGAGGCTGAACACCTCGTCCGGAACCTCGATCGTGATCGTCGCCACGTCCCAGAACCTATGAGCCGCCACAGACACTTTCGGATCGCTCCGGACCAGCCCTCACGACCTGTGGAGAACGGCAACCAGCGGCCGAGATGTGGACATCCGGATGCGCTTTCACCGGGGTCGTGCACGGTCACCCAGGTTGCAGAGTGACCAACCACTTTGTGGGCGGGAACTGTGCGGTCAGGTCGCGTTTGCCAGTGCCGTCCGGCCGAATTCGGTAGTAGCGGCAGCTGTGGTTCCCGCAATGTTCGTAGTACAGGAACGCGCCGCCGCGATCCCAGGCCAGAGGTGTGGCAATGCCGTCCCGGCCGGCTGACTGCACATGTGGAATCGCGCGATAGCGCCCGCTGCGGAGGTAGAGAACCCAGATTTGCTGAGTCAACAGCGAGTGACTGTTGGACCGAATGAAGCGACTCGTCGCCAGCGTCGATGCGTGTGGCCGCCAAAGCGGCGACTCGCAGTTGTCCGGGCCGACATTTCGCCGTCCTGCGCCGTTCACTCGGATGATCGCGCAGCGTCCGAACGCAGGGCCACCTCGGCTGCTCCACAGAGCTAGCCATCGTCCATTGCTCGCCGCCGCGGTCGGGACGGCCCGCTCGCTGTTCGCAATGCGTTTCGGTCGCGCAGAGCCGTCCGCGGGCACGCGCCAGATGCGCTCAACACCGTGATAGTTGCGATCGAAGAAGATGCGTCTGTCGTCAGCGGACCACACCAGCTGCTCGGTGAAGGCGTGCGAAAGTACTCGGTAGCCGCGCCCGTCGGCATCGATGACCGCAATCACCCAGTCGCCGCGGTCGGCATAGTTGAACGCGACCCGTTTGCCAGAGTGGGAAACAGCGATTGTGCCTACTCCGCCGGAGCTGGGCCCCTGGGCGAAGTTGAAGATGATGTGTCTCGCGCCTACTCGCCCCAGGCGCCCGACAACGAGGTGCTGTTGCCTGTTCCGAACTTCCACGTCGGCGAAGATCGGGCGCCACGCGCTCGCCGGCGGGGTCGTCTTCGCCGTCGGTTTCGTTGTGTCCGCGTTGGCCGTCCACCCCGGAGCGACCGCCAGCGACGCCGTGACGACGAACGCCGCTGCTGCGGCCACGCCCTTGATGCGCGACAGCTCCATCCCGCGACACACCTCCCGCGATTGGACCTCGGCCACCTCTGCGCCGGAGGAGCACGAAGGACGGTACGGCGGTGCCGGGGGCGCGGCAAGGCCCGTGAAAGGACGTACGCGGATGCGAGGATCGGCCGGTGGCGGAGGTGCCGGAACTGGTCGTCGCGGACGATAAGGCATGGCGAAAGTGGCTCGCCGCTAACCACGCGACCTCGAGCGGCGTACGGCTCGTGCTGGCGAAGAAGAACGTCACCGACCCGACGCGACTCACCTACGACGACGCGCTACCCGAAGCGCTGTGCTTCGGATGGATCGACGGCCAGCTCACGCGGCGCGACGACGCGACGTACCGGGTCCGCTTCACGCCGAGACGCGCGCGCAGTCCATGGTCTCGGCGCAACGTTGAGCGGGCCGAGCGGCTCATCGAAGAAGGACGGATGCAGCCGTCGGGGCTAGCCGAGGTCGAGCGAGCAAAGGCCGACGGGCGGTGGGAGAAGGCGTACGCCGGGTCCGCAAACATTGACGTCCCCGCGGATCTCCATGAGGCGCTCGCTGCGTCGCCACGCGCGCAGGCGATGTGGGAGGTGCTGACCCGCACCAACCGCTTTGCCGTGCTCTACCGCGTCCAGGACGCCAAGCGCGCCGAGACGCGAGCGCGTCGCATCACCCAGTTCGTCGAGATGCTCGAACGCGGCGAGACGCCACATCCCCAGAAGGCCAAGCCCGACTGACTTCGTTCGTGTACCGGGCCTGGCCAGGCCGAGCGACCGCGTCAGTCGGCCTTGCGGAACTCCCAGATCGCTACGGCGAGCATCACGACACCCATTGCCGCGACGATGAGCAGCTCGACAGCTGTCGGCACCCGCCAGCCGTTCCAGGTGACGCCAGGGTTGAGCTTCGCCAATACGGCCGGCGACGCGTGGAGATGCGCGAAGACCGCACGCCGTACGGGGTCGACGGCGTAGGTCAGGGGATCCACGCGCGTCAGAACCTGCAGCCACCCCGGAAGGTTGCCGAGCGGGAACAGCGCGCCGGACAGGAAGAACAGCGGCATAAGCAGCATCTGGTTCAACGCCATGAACGCCTGGAACTGCGTGATGCGCGCCGCGGTCATCACTCCGAACGCCGTCAGGGTGAACGCGAGCAGCAGCAGCTCACCGAAGACGGTGAGGAACAGGGTGAGCGAGTAAGGCACGCCGACGATGCCGGCGAGCGCGAGGATGATGACGCCCTGCAAGGAAGCGGTCGTCGCGCCGCCGAGGCACTTGCCGACGACGATCGACCACCGCCCGACCGGGGCAACGAGCATCTCGCGCAGGAAGCCGAACTCGCGGTCCCACACGATCGACCCCGCGGAGAACATCGCGGTGAAGAGCACCGCCATCGACAGCGCGCCGGGAAACATGAACGTGCGCAGGTTGAGGCTGTGCACGCTACCGGTCGTGATCGTCGACAGTCCGGTGCCGAGCACGAACAGTAACAGCACCGGCTGGATCAACGCGGTGACGATGCGGAGCCGGTCTCGGCCGAAGCGGATCATCTCGCGCTGCCAGACCACACGCACAGCGCGGATGTCGTGACGCAACCCGATGTCCGGTGACTTCACCCGGATCTGCTGCACCAGCTCGGCCGTGGCTGTCATGTCATCGCCTCCTCGACGCGACCATGCGCATCCATTGGTTGCCGCCGTCCGCCTCGGCGTCGCGGATCGTCGTACCGGTGTGTGACATGAACACGTCGTCCAGTGACGGGCGCGAGACGCTCACCGACTTGATCGCGACGCCGAGCTCGGCGAACAGCCGCGGCACGAACTCCTCACCAGACGCGACTGAGAACGTCACCTGGTCTTCAGCCATCCGCGCCTCGAGACCGAACCGGTCCTGCAACGCCGTGATCGCCGCTTCGTCGTCCGCGGTCGTGATCTGCACCCGGTCCTTGCCGACGGCCGCCTTCAGCGCCTCGGGTGTGTCGAGTACGACGATGTGTCCGCGGTCCATGATGGCGATCCGGTCGCAGTACTCCGCCTCGTCCATGTAGTGCGTCGTCAGGAAGATCGTGATGTCCTCGCGCTGCCGCAGCTCGTTGATGTAGCGCCAGATCGACGCTCGCGTCTGCGGGTCGAGACCGACCGTCGGCTCGTCGAGAAACAGCACGCGCGGCGCATGCAGCAGCCCGCGCGCGATCTCGAGCCGGCGCTTCATCCCGCCCGAGTACGTCGACACGAGCGCGTCGCGTCGATCCGCGAGACCCACCATCTCGAGGACCTGGGTCGTCCGCTCGCGCAAGGCCGATCGCGGGACGCCGTAGAGCTCGGCGTGCATCCGCAGGTTCTGCTCGGCGGTCAGGTACTGATCGAGCGTCGGGTCCTGGAAGACGAGCCCGATGTCACGGCGCACCGCTGACCGCTCGCGGATGATGTCGTGACCGGCAACGCTCGCCGAGCCCGAGGTGGGCTCGACGAGCGTGCACAGCATCTTGATCGTCGTGGACTTGCCCGCGCCGTTCGGTCCGAGGAACCCGAAGTTCTCGCCGGTCTTGACGTCGAACGAGACGCCGTCGACCGCGACGAGACCGCCGTAACGCTTTGTCAGGCCCTCGACAACCACCGCTGGTTCCACACCGGCGACGCTAGCCGAGCCCCAAATG
>JAFAQI010000499.1 GCA_019246495.1 Frankiales bacterium
GCTCGAGCTCGCCGGCGTGTGCGACACCAACCCGCAACGTGTCGCGGCGGCGCGGTCCGTCGTACCGGAGGTGCGGGACTACGCCGACGCGGATGCGCTCGTCGCGGCTGACGACGTTGATCTCGTCGTCGTCTCGACGCCGCCGAACACGCACGCCGACTGGACGCTGCGGGTCATCGAGGCCGGCAAGCACGTGGTCGTCGAGAAACCGTTCTGCATCACAACTGCGGAAGCCGACGAGATGATCGCCGCGGCGGCTGCATCGGGCCGGGCGCTCGCGGTCTATCAGAACCGGCGCTGGGACGCGGACTATCTGACGTTGAAGCGCGCGGTGCGCAGCGGTGCGATCGGCGACGTCTTTCACTACGAGTCGTTCGTCGGCGGCTACGGGCATCCGTGCAACTTCTGGCACTCCGACGAGGTCGTCAGCGGTGGCGCCGTCTATGACTGGGGATCGCACTACCTCGACTGGATGCTCGACCTGTTCGCCCAGCCGGTGCAGCACGTGACCGCGACGTCGCACAAGCGGATGTGGCACGACGTCACCAACGCGGACCACTCGCGGGTGACGGTTCGGTTCGCTGACGGCGTCGAAGCCGAGTTTGTGCACTCCGACCTCGCCGCCGCCTTGAAGCCGAAGTGGTTCGTCCTGGGAACGCGTGGTGCAGTGGTCGGCAGCTGGCGGCACGAGCGAGTGGTCGCGCGCTCGCCGATCGGCACGCTGGCCGAGGACGTTCTTGCGGCTGCCGATGCCCCGGCGACACTGGCGCTGCACGATGCGGACGGGTCGGTGACCGCGCTCGCGCAGCTGCCGGCGCCGGCGCAGCCGTTCCACCGCGAGCTCGCCGACCTGCTGCTGTCCGGTGCGCCGATGTCGGTGACGCCGCAGGGATCCCGCCGCACGATCGCGGTGATGGAGGCCGCGACGGTCTCGATGCGTGAAGGCGGGCGGCCGGTCGAGCCGGCGTGACCGTCCGCTGGGGTTTCCTCGGCGCGGGCTGGATCGCGACACGTGCGCTCGCCCCTGCGGTTCATGCGGCTACGGGCGCGGAGCTCGTCGCGGTCGCTGCTCGGGACCCGGACCGCGCGCGTCGGCTCGAGCCGACCGGCCGGGTGCACTCGTCGTACGCCGAACTGCTCGACGACGAGTCGGTTGATGCGGTCTACATCTCGCTGACGAACGAGGTGCATGCGAAGTGGTCGATCGCGGCGCTCGAGGCCGGCAAGCATGTGCTGTGCGAGAAGCCGCTCGCGATGACGGCCGCCGAGGTTGACGCGATGGTTGCGACTTCCACTCGTGCGGATCGGCTGCTGGTCGAGGCGTCCTGGTATCGCTGGCATCCGCGCACCCGGCTCGCCGAAGAGCTCGTCGCCTCCGGCGCACTCGGTCGGGTGACCGAGGTCGAGGCCGCGTTCACGTTCGACGGCCCGCTGGCCGGCAACTACCGGCTCGAGGTCGACCGCGGCGGCGGTGCGCTCTACGACGTCGGGTGCTACGCCATCTCCGCCGCGCTGTGGGCGTTCGGATCGCGGCCCAACTCCGTGGTGGCGACGCAGGGACTCGGGCCGACGGGCGTTGACCTTTGGACCGAAGCCGAGCTCTCCTTTTCCGACGGTCTTGCCCGCATTCGCGCCGGTGTCGCCGAGCCTCCGCTCCAACGGCTGCGGATCGACGGTGAGCTGGGCAGCCTGGAGATGACCGACGCGCCCTACACGTCGTGGCGCGACGATGAAACGACGTTGGTGCGCGTCGACGGAGCGGAGACGCACACGCAGCGCTTCGCGCCGACCGATGCGTATCGCTTGATGGTCGAGAACGTATCCGCGGCAATCCGCAGCGAGCCCGCGTACGTCGTACCGCTCGCGCAGTCGCGCGACACCGCAGCCGTGATCGATGCTTGCTTCACCTCGACCCGGTCCGGCGGGACACCGACGAATGTCATTGGGCCCGCGGCTTAGGCTGTCGCCGTGGAGCTCGACGGGCTGGTCTCCGAGTGGCTCACCTTGCCGGAGCTGGCGGAGCGCATCGACACTCCGCTGCCGAAGGTCCGCCAGCTGCTGCGTGAAGGACGGCTCGTCGCCGTCGAGCGCGGCACGCCGCCCGTGAAGAGCGTCCCCGTCGAGCTCGTCTCCGACGGACGTCTCATCAAAGGACTCTCCGGTGCGCTGACCGTGCTGCGCGACGCCGGCTACGACGACCGACAGGCGCTGCGCTGGCTGTTGACCGACGACGCCGCGATCCCGGGCCGTCCGGTCGATGCGATGGCTGCCGGACGCGACGCGGCAGTGAAGCGACGCGCGATGGTCCTGGCGTTCTGATGGCGGCGGCGTGAGCGGCGACGAGCGGCGGATGCGCCTGCGCGACGCGCGCGTCTATCTCTGCACCGACAGCCGGCGCGACAAGGGCGACCT
>JAFAQI010000510.1 GCA_019246495.1 Frankiales bacterium
GCCAGGCCGCGACGTCGTCGTGCGAGAACGCCGTACCGGAGAACGTGATCGAGCCGATGCCCGGGTCGATGAGACCGGGGGCAGTCGAAGCCGGCGTCGTGCCGCCCGGCCCTGCCGTCTCGTTCGCGTTCACGTTCGTGAGCCACACACCGTCCGGCACCTTGATGGACAGGTCCGTCAGGTAGTCCGACCACTTGATCTGGTCGCCCATGGCCTGGGTCAGCATCGCCTTCTTCGCGGCGACCTGGTTGTAGGTGCTGCTCACGTAGGACAGGCTGCTGAACTTGCTCTGCAAGGTCGTGTGCTGTGCCTGAGCCGCGGTCAGCTGCTGCTTTGCGCTGTTCACGGTGCCGTGCGCCTGGACGTAGAGCACACCGACGACGGCGACAGCCGCGACGACGGCCGCACCCATCGCCCACTGGAAGCGACGGAAGGCCGCTGCCTCGGCGATCTCCGGCGGCATGAGGTTGACGCGCGGCAGCCGTGGCGGTGCCATCACCGCGGGAGCTGCCGCCGGCGTCTCGATGCCGGGCGTGTTGGGCAGGGTCACGACGCCACCCCCATGGCGAGCCCGACCGGCACGGTCACGAGAGGCTCGACGAAGCTGAGTTGTTCCTCGGACAGGCCGGTCTTGCCGACCTTCAGCTTGGACAGCGGAGCCGCCGGCTCCACCGGCAGCCGGGTGGCGAGTGCGAGCCGCTGGACGAGACCGCCCAGGCGAGCGCCACCACCGGAGACGACCACGCGACGCAGCGGCACAGAGAGCGGCTGGGCCAGGTAGTAGTCGAGCGAACCGCGGATCTCCTCGACGAAGGCGTGCCCGCTGGACTCGACGACGCGCGCCGCCGGGTGCTCGCTCGAGGGGATGCCGGGCGTGCTGCCCAGTGCGGTCTGCTGCTTGACACCCTCGGCCTGCTCCAGCGGAACGCCCATGCGCTCGGCCACGGCCTCGGTCACGTTGTCGCCACCCATGAGCAGCACACGCACGAAGCGCGGCACGCCGTTCTGGTGCACGACGATGTTCGTCACCTTGCCGCCGATGTCGATCAGCGCCTCGGCGTCGGTGCGCCAGCCGCCGTTCGCGCCGGTGTAGTCGATCGACGCCAGCGACCGGAGCACCGCGAACGGCGTCAGGTCGACCTGGCTGACCGAGAGCCCGGCCCGACGCGCGGCGTCGAGGGCGGTGTTGACCATCTCGCGGGCTGCCGCGACCAGCAGAACGCGCATCACGCGCGACCCGTCGTCAGCGGTGAGCTCTTCCACGGTGTGGAAGTCGAGGACGGCCTGCTCCACCGGGATCGGGATGAAGTCCTGCACCTGGAAGGCCAGCGACTGCCGGAGCTCAGACTCCGGAAGCCACGGGAGGTCGACTTGGCGCACGATCACGCGCTGGTTGGCGACCCCGAGCACGACCTTCTTGCTCGAGAACTTCGCCGACGCCCACAACTGCTTGATGGCGGCTGCGACTGTCTCGACGTCCATGACCTCGCCGTCGCGAACCGCGCCGGGCGGCAGTGCCACCTGGCCGAATCGCTCGAGCGTTGCGCCATTCCGTCCGAACGACAGCTCGGCCGCGCGCACACCGGAGGTCCCGATGTCGAGACCGACGGATGTCCGTCCTGCCACTGGTCCTTCGCCTGCCTTCCAATGCCGCAAGCGGCGCCCGTGGCCAGGTGGCCGATGGGCGGTTTCAGATAGGTACGTCGGACACGTAGCGTCACGGCTTGAGCGAAAGAACGACGCGGATTGCGCCGAGCGGGCGTATCCGCGCCGCCCACCGGGTGACACCCAGTTGGCCGAGCGCGCTCCACCGCCGCGGAGCCTCGGCTGTCAGTGCAGCGTGGACGTGTAGAGGTGGCCGAGCGGGTGCCCGGCGAAGATCCCGATCAGGGCTCCGATGATCATGAACGGGCCGAACGGCACCTTGGTCTTGCGGCCGGCGCCCGCGAAGGCCATCAGGACGACCCCCGCGAGCCCGCCGACCACAAAAGCGGCAAAAGCGCCCACACCGAGCTGGTCCCAGCCTTGCCAGGCCAGGTAGAGCCCGAGCACGCCGGACAGCTTCACGTCGCCGAAGCCCATCCCCCGCGGGGAGATCATCGCCACCGTGAAATAGAAGGCGAACAACGCGGCCATGCCGATCAGCGCCCGCTCGATCGACCACGCGTCGCGGTGCACGGCCGACGCGACGCCCAGGCCCACGATGCCCACGGCGTACGACGGCAGGGTCAGTGCGTCCGGCAGGCGCTGGCAGTCCAGGTCGATGAAGGCGAGGGCCACCCCCACCGCCACGAGGTACAGGTACGCCGGCAGCTCGGCATGCCAACCGATCTCGGCGGCCATCGCGGCGAACAGGCCGGCGGTGAGCAGCTCGACAGCCGGGTACCTGGCCGAGATGCGGGTGCCGCAGTGCCGGCACTTGCCGCGCAGCAGCAGCCAAGAGACGACCGGAACGTTGTCCCGAGGGCTGATCTCCGCGTCGCAGCCAGGGCAGTGCGACGGCGGGCGGACCACGGACTCCCCGCGGGGAACACGCCAGATGACCACGTTCAGGAACGACCCGATCACGAGCCCGAGCAGGCCCGTGAGCACGACGACTGCGACGGTCACCCGCACAGTCTCGGGCGTCGTGCCCTTGTCCTGAAGCGGACCCCCGGTGCTGGTAGGTGACTCAGCCGTTGTGGGTCAGACCCGAGCCGCTGTCCTCCTGGATGTTCCCAAGCCCTGGGGTCGGGTTGTATGCCGGTGCGTTCCACTTCAAGAGCAACGGGTTCTTCACCGCGGCCTGGGACGGCACTCCGCTCCCGTCGCATGCCGTCGTAACGATCGTCGACGACAGATAGGTCGGTTGCTGTGAGGGATCGGCGGCCATGCACAGACCGGTGAGCTTGCTGATGACCAGGAAGGAGTTCGGGTAGTTGCCCGCGATGTTGCCGGTGGTCTGCCACAACTGCGAGTCCGGTGGTGTCGCCTGGCACGGACTGACCGTGATCCAGCCGCCGCCCGGCGCCGAAGGCGCGGTGAGGCAGTAGTTGGTGTAGCTCGAGCTATCGCAGGCCTTGCGTCCACCGGCGTACTGGACGGCCAACGTCCCGTAGTTGCCGCTGACCGCGGTGTAGTACCAGACCTGGTTCCACGTCAGCAGGCAGCTGTTGGGCGCCTGCTTGCAGGGGTAGTCGATGAGGTGGTCGGCGCCGACATTCTGGCCGGTGATGTCGAGGCAACGGCCGAGCTCGGCGTAGTTGACCAACTGGTTCGTCGGAGCGCCCGGCTGCCCGCTCGTGTTGCCGCCGGCCTTGCCCGCGCCGACCTGCGGGTCAGGGTTCCAGGCGAGGTAGCCCGTCGTGTTGGAGTCACACGTGGCCGCGATCACGACCGGGTCGCCGCTGTTGGACGGACTGCCGCTGCCCGGCGCGCCGTTCGCCGCACCGCCAGGCTGCAGGCAGGGGCCGGGTGAGGTGCCCTCGGTGACGTCGCCATTGGACAGGCCCATAGCGAAGTGCCCGTTGTCGTTGTAGCCCCACTCCTGGTTCTGCTGGGTGGCGCCGCTGTAGGGGTACGTCGCGCCGCTTCCGCTACCGGTGCAGGGCTCGAGCTTGGCAACGCTGCTGACGTTCTGCACGCACAGGTTCAGCGTCGTGTCGCCGCCGTAGAAGATCGACAGGTCCGTGCGGTACTGCCAGGTCTGCCGAGGAGTGCCGAGGGCGAGGCAGGGCTGCAGCGTCAGCGTCGAACCGACGGCCGGGCTGGCGCCGGCGTCCATGCACATTCCGGGGCTGGAGGTTCCGTACTCGGGGATGCGACCACCGACGGTGTTCGAGTTGGTGGCGGAGAACTGGTAGACGCCGTGCACAGCGCGGTTGGCTTGTGTCGACGTCAGGCCGCCGAGCTGGGAGCCTGATCCGAACGACTGGATGAACGCGTACGACGGCACCCGGTCGACGAGACCTGCCCGGCAAGGGATGGCGTTGCTGGTCCACCACGAGGTCGTGGAGTCCGTCTCGTGAGACGTCGGGTCCGAGGCGAAGTAGACGATCACGGCCCGGTAGGCGGCAGTGTTGGCCGCCTGGCCGTTGGAGGTCAGCGACCCGCTGATCTGGTCACCCGGCAGCGAGACCTGCTGCTGCGGCGAGCCGATGACGACGCTCACGCCTCCTTGGTCGGCGGGGTCGCTGCACGGGAGTTTCGTGAGGTCTCCCTGGCCGCTGGTCTGCGTGTTGCGCAAAGTGCCCAGGCCGGCCTGCAGCCCGGCCTCCGCGGCGTCGCCGGTTCGGACGAACTTCTTCTCGTATTGGGTCGGCCGCGCCTGCGACAGGAAAACGCCCGCCACCGCGATGCTCGTCGCCAGCAAGACGAACATGAACATCAGCGTGAAGAGCATCGCGAAGCCGTCATCGGCACTCGCGAGCCGGCGGCAATACCTGGTCATGGACGGCTCACCTCATTGCACAAGCCGCTCGGTGCGCTC
>JAFAQI010000206.1 GCA_019246495.1 Frankiales bacterium
TCGGTCAGGCAGAAGCAGCCGAGTGCCTCGCCGGTCGCCATCACCGGCAGCCACCGCTTCTTCTGCTCCTCGGTCCCCCACCGGACGATGGACCCGCCGACGAGGCCGAGATGCACCGACAGCAAAGACCGGACGTTGGCGTCCCCGCGGCCGAGCTCTTCGATGACCAGGCAGTAGGTGAGCGGGTCCGCGCCGCCCCCGCCGTACTCCTCCGGAATCGTCAGGCCGACCCAGCCGTCGCGTTTCAGACCGTCGAGCGCCTCCTGCGGAAAGCGCTCCTCGCGGTCGTTGCGGATCGCCGACGGCACGACGACCGCGTCGACCCATTCGGCGACGGTGCGCCGGGTTGCCTCCTGCTCAGGCGTGAGACTCAGATCCACGAAGGTCCTCCGCGAGGGAACGAATACGGGAGAGCTGCGCCTGACGCTCGGCCAGCAACTGGTCAGCATAGGAACGGTCGCGGGCACCGAGCAGCAGTGCCTTCGTCATCGACACGGCGCCGTGCGGCGCAGCGGCAACCGCCTCGACGAAGTCGTCGACCGCCGCGGCCAGGTCCCCGGGCGGTACGACGGCAGTCACCAGGCCGATCTCCCGCGCCTCGTCCGCGCCGACCCGGCGGCCGGTCGCGCAGATCTCCAGCGCCCGCGAGTAACCGACCAGGTCGACGAGCACCTGCGTTCCGCCGAGGTCCGGCACGAGACCGAGCGACGGCTCGGCCATCGTGAACTGCGCGTCCGTCGCCGCGATCCGCACGTCGCAGGCCAGCGCGAGCTGGAAGCCGGCGCCGACCGCGTGGCCTTGCACGCCGGCGACACTGATGAAGTCCGGGCGGCGCAGCCAGCTGAAGCCGGCCTGGTAGCCGGCGATGA
Organism: Frankiales bacterium; assembly: GCA_019246495.1. GTDB lineage: Bacteria > Actinomycetota > Actinomycetes > JAFAQI01 > JAFAQI01 > JAFAQI01. The sequence continues at coordinate 870 of JAFAQI010000206.1, forward strand.
GGTCGAGGAACGCGCTGTCGCCCTCGGCAAGCTGTCCGGGCAGCGTGCCGAACATGCTCCGGTCGAGGCCTGCGCTGAACGAAGAGCCCTCGCCCGTGACGACGACCGCCCGCACCGACGGCGGCAGGCCATCACCGATCTCCCGGAGCCGCTGCCAGGTCTCGGGCGTCTGGGCGTTGCGCTTGTCCGGGCGCGCCAGAGTCACCCGGGCGACCCGGTCGTCGCTCGAGAACCGGACGCCGCCTACGACCTCATCAGCCATGGCGGCATTGTCCGCGCTGCCTAGGAGGCGCGGCGACCCCGGGTGGCCCCACCGCGCTGACGCAGGCTGGCTCCGGACTCACCGAGGATCCGGTGCACGAACCCGTAGGACCGCCCCGTCGAAGCCGCGAGCGAGCGGATGCTCTCCCCGCCGTCGTACCTCTTGCGGAGATCCGACGCCAGCCGGTCCCGTTCCGTCCCGGTCACCCGGCTCCCCTTTTTCAGTTCCGCCACCCGGCACCTCCGTCTCAAGCGCCTGTAACCCCCGTGCGGGCGGACACGCGCGCACCCATCGAGAGCATGTGTGCAAAACGGCCCCGCGAAACCCGCTCGCGGCGACACTCCTATCACCTTCGCGACAGTTGTCCCGCGATGGGCGGTCCGGCGCGGTCAGTCGGTGACGGTGCTGACAGTCATGAACGATCCCGGCGGCGCGATGCCCATGAAGTCCTTGCCTGCCTCGCGGCCGGCGTCCGAGCCGAGCGCCGCGTTGAGCGCGTCCTCGTCGGCGAAGTAGATCTCGGTGATGAGGTGGTACGGCGACGCCGAGCCGCCCGGGCCACCGCTCACCTTCGCAACCTCCACCCGCTCGACGCCGGGCCAGCGCTCGACGATCGGCATGTGCACGTCGGCGTAGTGCTTGTCGAACCCGTCCTTGTCGTCGGGCGTGCCGTAGACGACGGTCAGCTTCACAGTCATGCCACGACCGTAGCCGGGTTTGGCCATCTGACCGGGTTCTAACCCGGTCAACCGGCCATACCCGCCTAGGCCAGGGCGACCAGATCGGCGAGGTCCGCGCTCCAGTGGTCCTCGACGCCGTCAGGCAGCAGCAGGACCCGCTCTGGCTGAAGCGCTTGTACGGCGCCCTCGTCGTGCGTGACGAGGACGATCGCGCCCTGGTATGAGCGCAGCGCGCCGAGCACCTGCTCGCGGCTCGCCGGGTCGAGGTTGTTCGTCGGCTCGTCGAGCAGCAGGACGTTCGCGCTCGACACCACGAGCCGGGCAAGCGCGAGGCGGGTCTTCTCGCCGCCGGACAGCGTGCCGGCCGGCTGCTGCACCGTGTCGCCGGAGAAGTTGAACGAGCCGAGGACCTTCCGCTGCTCCACCTCGGGCAACGCGGGGGCGACCGCGGCGAGGTTGGCCAGCACGGTCGCGTCTGGGTCGAGAGTTTCGTGCTCTTGGGCGTAGTAGCCGAGCACTAACCCGTGCCCGGGATGCACCTCGCCGGTGTCCGGCGTCTCCACGCCGGACAGCAACCGCAGCAGCGTGGTCTTGCCCGCGCCGTTGAGGCCGAGGACGACGACGCGGCTCCCGCGGTCGACCGCGAGGTCCACGTCGGTGAACACCTCGAGGCTGCCGTAGGACTTCGACAGGCCCGTCGCCGTCAACGGGACGCGTCCGCACGGAGCCGGGTCGGGGAACCGCAGCCGCGCCACCTTGTCGGACTGTCGCTTGCTCTCCAGCCCGGCGAGCAGTCGCTCCGCGCGCCGGGCCATGTTCTGCGCGGCGACCGCCTTCGTCGCCTTGGCGCGCATCCGGTCGGCCTGCGAGATGAGGGCCGCGGCCTTCTTCTCCGCGTTGGCCCGTTCCCGCTTGCGCCGGCGTTCGTCGACCTCGCGCTGCTGGAGGTAGGCCTTCCAGCCGACGTTGTAGAGGTCGAGCTCGGCGCGGTTGGCGTCGAGGTGGAACACCTTGTTGACGACGTGGTCGAGCAGGTCGACGTCGTGGCTGATGACGATGAGCCCCCCGTCGTACGCCCGGAGGAAGTCACGCAGCCACTGAATGGAGTCGGCGTCGAGGTGGTTGGTCGGCTCGTCGAGCAGCAGCGTCCGGGCATCGGAGAACAGGATGCGCGACAGCTCTACCCGGCGGCGCTGGCCGCCGGAGAGAGTGCGCAGGGGCTGCCCGAGGACGCGCTCGGGCAGGCCCAGGTTGGAGCAGATGCGGTCGGCCTCGGCTTCGGCGGAGTAGCCGCCGAGCGCGGTGAACTGCTCTTCCAGCCGGCCGTAGCGGCGGATCAGCGCGTCGTCGTCCGGCCGTTCGCCGAGCTCGACCTGCGCCTTCTCCATGTCGCGCATGAGCTGGTCGATGCCCC
>JAFAQI010000208.1 GCA_019246495.1 Frankiales bacterium
TGACCGAGCACGACCATCTGCTCGTCGGCGAGCTCGACCGCGGCGAGGGCGAACGGGGTGTAGTCGTCGTCGCGCGGGATGTAGGGCGGCGGCGGCTGGTACTGCGCGTCGGTGAACGACCAGATCCGGCCGGTGCGCGACAGCGGGATCTCCGCGAACTCGTCGCCGGCACACGACGGGTTCCGGCAGAAGAACGACGCCTTGGGAAAGAACACCGTGCCGCAGGAGGTGCACCGGTTGCCCAGCAGCACCGGCTCCTCGTCGATGGTGAACCAACCCTCGATCGCCGGCTGGCGCTCCCGCGCGGCGGTTTCTGACACGGCGTCAGATTACACTCGGCCGCGATCAGGAAGGGGACGCGGATGGCTCCGATCGTGCCGCCGGGCGAGCTCGTCTATGGCATCCAGCTTCCCGTCCAGGCGCAGAGCAAGTACTTCGTCGAGGACTGGGAGCTGTCTGCCGGTCCCGCTGAGGTTGCCGCAGTCGCGCAGGCTGCCGACCGTGCCGGTTTCTTCTACGTCGCCGTGTGCGACCACGTTGCGATTCCGGACGAGCTGGTGCCGCGGATGAGCGCGGTGTGGTGGGACACGATCGCGACGCTGTCGTGGATCGCCGCGCAGACGACTCGCACGCGGCTGCTGTCGAGCGTCTTCAACCTCACGTATCGCCATCCGCTCGTGGCCGCGAAGTCCTTTGGGACGCTCGACGTGCTCTCCGGTGGCCGGGTCATCATCGGCCTCGGCGCCGGTCACGTGGAGAAGGAGTTCGAGGCGGTCGGCGTCGACTTCGCCGGTCGCGGCCAGTTGCTCGACGAAGGCATCGGCGTACTCGACCGCGCGCTGGCTGAGGGATCGGTCGACGGCATGGCGGTCGAGCCGCGACCGGTGCAGACGCCGCGTCCCCCGATCTGGATCGGCGGCGGTGCGCCGGCCGCCGTACGCCGGGCCGCCCGCCTGGCGGACGGCTGGCTGCCGCAGGGCACACCGCTGGACGACATGCCGCCGTTGGTCGACCTCTTCCGATCCGAACGCGGCGACGCCACCGGCGACATCGGTGCGATCAGCGACTGGATCTACGTCGGCGAACCCGCGTGGGACCTCAACCGCACATGCATCGCCGGCTCGCCCGAACAGATAGCCGACGCACTTCGCGCGTGGGCGAAGGTGGGCGTGAACCACCTGCAGGTGCGCTTCCCGAGCCGGTCGGCCGACGAGCTGGTTGACCAGGTGACGGCGTTCGGCGAGCAGGTCGGCCCACTGCTCTCGAGCTGACGCCGGAGTGCCCCAAAAAGGGGGGCACGGACGGATGACGGTGCGCGGCGTCTCGATCGACGCCTGAGCGGGTGCGGGCGGCTCGGCGGTCGTTTAGGGGCCGAGGCGGTAGTCGAAGGGTCGGCTGGTGTAGCTGCGGTGGGTGCGGGTGGAGGTCCAGGTCCAGGTGCCGTCGGGGTTGGTGGTGACGGTCCAGTGCTGGAAGGTTTTGGCGCGGTGCCAGCGTCGGGTTGGGGAGTGCAGGTTGTCGGCGGTGGTGGGTCCGCCGTCGGCGTGGCCGGTGATGTGGTCGAGGTCGCCGCTGGTGGTCGGGGTGGGGGAGCCGGTGGGGGTGGTGGGGTAGACGTCGCGTAGGGCGAGGAACGCGGACAGCAGGGCGGAGGGCCGGTAGGTGTCCGGGGTCGCGTCGCGCAGGTGTCCGGTGGTCGGGTCGTACAGCAACCGGCGTACTTCGGGGTTGTCGGCGGCGAGGTCACGGAGCACCGCGGCGGGGATGGTGGCGCCGGAGGAGAGGCTCATGCCGGGGTTGTCGGTGAGCCCGAGGTAGGACGGCAGGTCCCACAGCAGGTTCAACACCACCGGCCGACCATGCCGCCGCGGCCGGCACACCGCCCCGCCCGGCGCAGCAGCCGCGGCGACGTGCTCGTCGATGGTGGTGGTGTCGGGCAGGGTGCAGTGGGTGTCGCAGGTGGTGGGGTCGCCGTGGGTGAGGAAGGACTCGGCCCAGCGCACGATCGCTGCGACGCGGAGCTGGTCGAGGGTGTCGGCGTGTCCGGCGGCTTTCTCTCGCCGCGCC
>JAFAQI010000211.1 GCA_019246495.1 Frankiales bacterium
CGTCCGGAGGACACGCCGGAGCTCGAGGACCTCCTCGCGCATCCGGAGCGGCCCCGCATCTATGACGACGGCTGCACGGACGCGTTCGTCCGCGCGCTGTTGCAAGTGCTCGGCCTGAGCCTTGTCGCGGTGCTCCCGATCAACGGCACCGAGCGGATGCACGGTGTGCTGATCGCCGGCTGGTTCGCTGGCAGCCGTCAGCCCGTCGTCGGGCCGGCGCTGTTCGCGAAGCTCGCCGGTCTCGCGGACCAGGGCACAAGCGCGCTCGAGAAGGCGGAGCTGGTCGACCGCGTGCACGCGCAGGCGACCACAGACTCGCTCACCGGCGTCGCCAACCGACGTCTGCTCACGGACCGGCTGTCCGCACTGATGTCCCTCGCGACGACCGACAGCCAACCCGCGCTGCTGTTCCTCGATCTCGACCGGTTCAAGGTCGTCAACGACACGTTGGGTCACGCAGCCGGTGACGAGCTCCTGCGCGCGGTCGCGCACCGATTGCAGGCCTGCGTGCGCACCGACGACCTGGTGGCCCGGTTGGGCGGCGACGAGTTCACCATCCTGCTGCCCTCGGTGACGGGTGCCCCGGCCGCGCTCGAGCTTGCGGAGCGCGTGGTGGACGCGCTCGCCGAGCCCGTCCGCGTCGACGGGCGGACCCTGCACGTGCGGTGCAGCATCGGCGTACTGCTCATCTCGGCCGACACCGCAGGCGTCAGCGAAGCGTTGCGCGATGCCGATGCAGCGATGTACGCCGCGAAGAAGGCCGGCGGAAACCGTTGCGTCCTCTTCGACCCGGATCGGTTCCGCTCCGACAGCGACGCGCTCGACCTGGAAAGCGACCTCTACACCGCCGTCACCGAGGAGCTTCTGCACCTCGCCTTTCAGCCCCAGGTCGACATCACGACGGGTGCGGTCGTTGGGGCCGAGTGCCTCGTGCGGTGGCATCACCCGACGCGTGGTCTCGTGCCGCCGGACCGGTTCCTTCCTGTCGCGGAGGCAACCGGTCTCATCGCGCCGCTCGACCTGTGGGTCTTGCGCAGCGCGTGTGCGCAGGCAGCGATGTGGTGGCAGGAGGGACTCGAGCTGCGGATGGCCGTCAACGTCTCGGCCCGCACGCTGCTCGACCCGCGATTCGTTCCAAGCGTCATCGAAGCGTTGGCGGAGACCGGTCTGCCGCCGCACGCACTCGAGATCGAGCTGACCGAAGCGACCGCCATCGGCGACACAGAAACGGTGCGCGGCGTGCTCGAGGCGTTGCGCGGCCACCAGGTGACGGTCGCCGTTGACGACATCGGGACCGGCTACTCGTCGCTGTCGTGGATCACGAGCTTCCCGGTCGACCGCATCAAGATCGACCGGTCGTTCGTCGCCGACCTCGACACCGGCGGTCGAGGCGGGCCGCTCGTCGAGGCGATCATCGCGATGGCGCACCGGCTGGGCCACGACGTCATCGCGGAAGGCGTCGAGACCGTCGGCCAGCTTCGACGTCTGCTGGTGCTGGGCTGCACGCAGGCGCAGGGCTTCGCGCTCGGTCGTCCCGGCCCTGCCGACGCCGTCGGCGATCTCGCCCGGCACGGCGGCGTCGCCCTCGACCGCGTCTGAGCGCTAGCGCCGGGCGTCGCACGGATGTGACGACTGTGACAGCCGACGCCTTGCGCCCGACTCGTTGTGTGGGTTGTCCACAACTTGTTCACACACTGGCGGATCCTCCATTGCTGACCTGGAACGCCCTGGTTAATGTGCTGCCGTCCCGCACTGCCACCAGCAGTGTTTCGTCGTACTTGCCGAGGCCGCCGTGGACTCGACCGCAGTCGTCGAGGAAGAGGTCCGAGAGCTCGTCCGTCGACGCGCTCTGGATCCCACTGCGGACGGGCCGGCGATCCGTCGCCTCGTCGATGAGGTCATCGCCGACTACGACGAACGCACGCTCACCAGCGCGCTGCCGCCCCTCGCCGACCCGCGGCTGACGGCCCGCCGGGTGTACGACGCGGTCGCCGGTTTCGGTCCGCTCCAGGGCTATCTCGACGATCCGGAAGTCGAGGAGATCTGGATTAACGACCCGGGACGAGTGTTCGTCGCCCGCCGCGGTCAGAGCGAACTGACCAACACCATTTTGTCCGCGGGCGAGGTCCGGGACCTCGTCGAACGGATGTTGAAGTCGTCCGGTCGCCGCGTGGACCTGTCGACGCCGTTCGTCGACGCCACTCTTCCCGACGGCTCCCGGCTGCATGTCGTCATCCCCGACATCACCCGGCGAGCATGGGCAGTCAATACCGCCCATTCATTTCTGTACTACTAGGGCGAGCGTCGGCCGGCCTAGCTCGGCGCGGGTTCGGACATCCAGATGTCCGGGAATGCCGTATTCGGTTGGGAAGCTTGAGGAGGAGTCGTGGCGACAGGCGACATCGAGACCTACTACGAAGATGGCCAGTGGAAGAACCGGCGCCAGGGCAACAGCCGTGCGTTCTCGGTCGGCGACAACAAGGAAGAGGTACAGGCCGAGGGCCGCGCAGCGGCGATCCGCGACGGCGTCGAGCACTTCATCAAGAA
>JAFAQI010000193.1 GCA_019246495.1 Frankiales bacterium
CGTCGCGTTGAACGACGTGCGCGGCGCGGTGAACGGCGCAGGCATGCCGGGTGCGCCGCCGCGACGGCGGTTGAGCAACTTGCCGAGACCGATGATCGTGCCGGGCAGCAGCTTCACGACGCCGGCCGGACGGCTGACGACGTCGTAGACCGCACGCCCGATGAGCTCGAGCTCACCGGGCTTGCGCTCGGGTTCCCAGGTGTCGGGGTTGGCCGGGCTGGTGCTCGGCTCGGCATCGGGCTCGAGGTCAAACAGCTCCGCCATCATGTTGGCGCCGGTGATGCCGTCGATCGTGCTGTGGTGCACTTTGCTGACGATCGCGAGCAGGCCGTCGGCGCGGCCCTCGAGGAACCACATCTCCCACAGCGGCCGGGACTTATCGATCGGCCGGCTGAGGATGTCGGCGGCGACCTCGGCAGTCTCGACGTCACCGGCCGGCGCGGGGATGGCGATGCGGTGCAAGTGGTAGGCGAGGTCGAAGTCCGAGTCCTCGACCCAGTAGGGCCGCGCGAGGTTCAGCGGCACGGTGGCGAGCTTCCGCCGGAACGCCGGCACGAGCGCCATCCGGCTGTCGATGTAGCGGAAGAAGTCGTCGTACGTGTAGGGCTTCGACATCGTCGACGGGTCGACCAACATCACCCCGCCGACATGCATGTGCATCGTCGGGGTCTCGAAGTAGAGGAACGCGGAGTCAAGGCCGCCGAGTCGCTGCATGGACAAAGGGTACGGCGGTCGGCAAGGGCGGTCTGACGCCCCGTCAGGTTTGGCCTCGGGAGGGCTTGGCACACTGGGGTCGTGGGTCGCCGCTTCCTGAAACTGTCTGCGACCGGCGCGGCGCTCACGCTCAACGGGTTGCGGCCGCTGCCGGGCAGCAACCCGCTGTCCGTCCCGAGCTTCTTCGGCGGCTGGCTGACGAGCGAGCTCGCCCCGCACAACCTCGCGATCACAGTTGCCGGGACGTCCGGCTACCTCGCCCGCAAGCGGCGGCGCGGGCTCGACCGCGACGACTGGATCGCGCTGGGGCTCAACGCCGTGTCCATCGCCGGGCTCGCCGTACTCATCCGGCAGGGCGTCAAGTCGGGTGAGGTCGTGGAGGCGGCGCTGACCGAGGGCCTCGCGGACGACTACGTCGCGAAGCTCGACCCGGCGCCCGCCCGCAAGGATCTCGCGACACCGTGGCGGCACGTGCTGCTGCCGTTCCGGTTCAAGGACGAGCGGGTCCGCCGCTTCCCCGACATCCCCTACACGCCGGACCCGCCGGCCGACCGCAAGGCCGCGCGACGGCTGCTGCTGGACATCTACACGTCTCGTGAGCCGGCGGCTCCGGGCGAGCGGCGGCCGGTGCTCTTCCAGATCCACGGCGGCGGCTGGGTCATCGGCAAGAAGGACGAGCAGGGCCTTCCCCTGATGACACATCTAGCCGCGCGCGGCTGGGTCTGTGTGGCGCCCAACTACCCGTTGTCGCCCAAGGCGACCTGGCCCGAGCACCTGATCGCGTTGAAGCGGGCTCTCGCCTGGACAAAGGACAACATCGCCGACTACGGCGGCGACCCGTCGTTCATCGCCGTCACCGGAGGCTCGGCCGGCGGACACCTCGCGTCACTCGTGGCGTTGACCGCGGACGACCCGTCGTACCAGCCGGGGTTCGAGACTGCCGACACGTCGGTGCAGGCGTGCGTTCCGTTCTACGGCGCCTACGACCTCGCGAACGTCCTCGAGAGCAAGGCGGGCGACCAGCGCCTCGACTACTTCCTAGCTCGGACAGTGTTCAAGACGAAGGACCGGGCGGTGTTCGAGAGCGCGACGCCGATCCTGCGGGTCCGCGAAGATGCGCCACCGTTCTTCGTCATCCACGGCGCACACGACTCGCTCGCGCCGGTCGAGGAAGCCCGCGAGCTCGTCCGCCGGCTGCGCGAGGTGAACAAGGAACCGGTCGTCTACGCCGAGCTGCCCGGCGCGCAGCACGCGTTCGACGTCTTCCACTCGATCCGCAGCGCACACGTCATCCGCGCCGCCGAGCGGTTCCTGCGCTGGGTGCACGCGGACCATGTCAACGTCGCGGCATCAACCCGGTCGGACGCCCAGCAGCACCTCGGCTAGCGCGGCCGGCTGCGACAGCATCGGCGAGTGGTCGCCGGGCAGCTCGA
>JAFAQI010000527.1 GCA_019246495.1 Frankiales bacterium
CCCACCTCCAGGACCTGCAGTTCCGCGCCGACACTCGCCTGCACTTCCTCGCACCGAAGGACCGGGCCGAGGTGCACCAGCCGGTCACCGTCTCCTGGACGATGCGGGACTTCACCGCCGAGGCGCCGGGGAGCGCACCCCCGAGCCGTACGGCGGGCTACTTCGCGGTCTTCGTCGACAGCCAGCCGATCCACCCCGGCCACACGATGAAGGACGTCGCGACCGACACCTACTGCAAGCACAACCCACGCTGCCCGGACGCGAACTATCTCGCCGGCAAGCAGATCTACACGACCACGAAGACTTCGATCAAGCTGCCGACGATCGCGGTGCTCAGCAACCACGAGACGCTGCAGATGCACACGATCACCGTCGTACTCATGGACACCAGCGGGCACCGCATCGGCGAGTCCGCGTGGGAGCTCGACGTGCGGATCCGGAAGGCGACCTTCTAGTGACCGTTGCTCCGCACACCGCGACGCCTGAAGAGCTGGCGGCGCTCACCGATATCGACCAGACGCGCGAGTCGTTGCGCGACGAGGCTCGGCTCAAGCTCGGCGTCACCGGCGACGACCACACCGAGAGCTTCCGCTCGCTGGTCAAGCGGCACGACCTGAGCTACTACCCGATCGTCGCGCTCGGTCTGCTGCTCATCACGGACACGTTCCAGTCCTACGGCTTCACGGTGCTCGCGCCGGAGATCGGCCGCGCCCTGGGCATCTCGATCGGCCTCATCATCGCCGTCCGTTCGCTTCAGGGTTTGGCCATCGCGGTCGCCCCGCTGCCGGTCGCCGCGCTGACGCAGAACAAGGCGCGGCGCGCAGTGCTGTGTGTCGTCACCGGGCTGGTGTGGGGTGTCATCACGCTCTTCACCGGCTTCGTCACGTCGTTGCTCGGGCTGACCGGCATCCTCGTGCTCGATGGGCTGACGAGTGGCAGCGTCGCCGCGTTGCACGCGCCGCTGCTCGTCGACAGCTATCACCCGGCTGCGCGAGTGCGCGCGATCTCGCTCTACACAGCGTTGGGCACGTTCGGCAACGTGCTCGCTCCGGGGCTCGTGGGTGCGCTCGCCGGTTGGCTCGGCTTCACCTGGCGCGGCGTCTTCCTGTGCATGGGCGTCACGGCGATCGTGCTCGCGCTGCTGTCCATCTGGCTGCGCGACCCCGGCTTCGGCAAGTGGGACACCGAGCAGATCCGCGAGACGGTCCACGAGGCGCACGGCGAAGCCGGCGACGAGCTCGCGCAGGAGGACGTGGCGCTCGGGTTCTGGGAGATCTGCCGGCGGGTCCTGCTTATCCCGACGAACCGCCGGGTTTTCTTCGGCTTCGGCGTCATCGGCATCCTCGTCATTCCGCTCAACACATTCATCTCGTTCTTCCTCGACCAGCGGTGGAACCTCGGCCCAGGCGCGCGCGGCGGATTCTTCGCGTTCTACTCCGCCGTCGGTGTCGTGGCCCTGGTGCTCTACGGCGGCCGCGGCGAGAAGCAGTTCCGCGAGTCGCCCTCGCGAGTGCTGCGGGCGTCCGGGTACCTGATCGCCGCGGCAGTCGTCTTCATCGCGCTGGGTGGCATGATGCCGGCGTTCTGGCCGATGATCGCGTTCTTCGGCCTGTCCGGCGCCAGCATCGCGATCGTCACGCCGCTGCTCACGATCGCGCTGCTGTCGATCATCCCGGCGCGCATGCGCCCGCACGCCCAGGCGCTCGTCGGCATCTTCAGCGCGGTGGGCAGTCTCGCCGGTGCGCTGCTGATCAGCAACGTGATCGACCAGTACGGGACATTCGGCACGATGATCGCCATCGCGATCCCGGGCGTGATCGGTGCGCTGATCATCGCCAGTGGCGGCAAGTTCATCGACCGTGACCTGGACCGGATGATCGACGACGTCCTGGAGGAAGAGGAGATCCGGCGCATCACGTCGAGCGGCGGGCGCCTGCCGATGCTCGCGAGCCGGGGCATCGACTTCTCCTACGGCCAGCTCCAGGTGCTGTTCGACGTCGACTTCACCGTCGACGACGGGGAGATGGTCGCGCTGCTCGGCGTCAACGGCGCCGGCAAGTCGACGCTGCTGAAGGTCATCTCCGGCATCGGCCTACCGACGAAGGGCAGCGTTCGGTTCCGCGGGCAGGACATCACCTATCTCGATGCGGAGCGCCGGCTGCGGCTCGGCATTACGCAGATCCCCGGTGGCCGCGCGGTGTTCGGCCCGATGACGGTCATCGAGAACTTGCGCAGCTACGGCTACACGATGGCGGGCGACAAGGGCTCGGTCGACCGAGCGATCGACACGACGTTCGAGGCGTTTCCGCGGCTGTTCGAACGGCGTAACTCGCTGGCGGCCACGCTGTCCGGCGGCGAGCAGCAGATGCTCGGCCTGTCCAAGGCGCTGATGCTGCGGCCGCGGTTGCTGCTGATCGACGAGCTGTCCCTCGGCCTCGCGCCGGTCATCGTCGGGCAGCTGCTCGACATGGTGCGGCGGATCAACGCCGACGGCACGGCCGTCGTCCTGGTCGAGCAGTCGGTCAACATCGCGCTCAACCTCGTCGAGCACGCCTACTTCATGGAGAAGGGCGAGATGCGCTTCGACGGCCGGGCGGACGAGCTGCTCGCCCGCGACGACCTGCTGCGCGCTGTGTTCCTGCACGGCGCCGAGGCGGCGTCATGAGCGCGGTCACCGAGAGCTGGTCCGACCAGTCGGGCGGGCGGCGGCTGCCCATGCCGTCGCGCAAGGTGCTGATCCAGCTCGCCGTGTTCGTCGTGGCCGTCATCGCGGCGAAGCTGCTGTTCAGCTATCTCGACGCGCACAACGTCGTGAAGGCGTCGACGCCGTTCCCTGTCGTCGTCCTCGGCACGATCACCGGCTTGACCTACGGCCTGCTCGCGGTCGGCCTGGTTCTGATCTATCGGACCAACCGCATCATCAACTTCGCGCACGGGCAGATCGGCGCGTTCGGCTCGGCGTTCTTTGGCCTCGCGGCGGTCAAGTGGCACATCCCCTACTGGATCGCCTTCGTGATGGCGTTGCTGCTCTCCGCGGGGACGGGTGCGGCCGCGGAGACCGGCGTCGTACGACGGTTGCGCAACGCGCCGCGGCTCATGAGCGTCGTCGCGACGCTCGGCGTCGGGCAGTTCCTCGTCATCTTCGCGGTCGTCATCAACGCGACCGCCTCGGCGGGATCGACGTATCCGCAGCCGTCCTGGCTGCCGGTGTTCTACGTCGGCGCCCTGCGAGTCACCCAGGCCTACTCCGCCATGCTCATCCTGTCGCCGGCCTTCGTCATCGCGATCGCAGTGTTCCTCAAGCGCAGCCGGTTCGGGCTCGCGATCCGCGCGGCGGCGGCGAACCCCGAAGCCGCCCGGATGTCGGGCATCTTCGCGAGCCGGATGTCATCGCTCGCGTGGGCGATCGCGGGCGCGCTGTCGGCGTTCACCGCCATCCTCACCGCGCCGACCCAGGGCTTCCTCAGCGGCGACAGCTTCGGGCCGGAGCTGCTGCTGCGCGCCATGACGGCTGCCGTCATCGGCCGGATGCAGAGCCTGCCACTCGCGCTCGCCGGCGGTGTCGGCCTCGGCATCCTCGAGCAGCTGCTGCTGTGGAACTACCCGCGGTCCGGTCTCGTCGAGGTATCGCTGTTCGGCATCATCCTCGTCACGCTGCTGCTGCAACGGCAACGCGGAGGCCGCGACGAGGAGAAGGGCAGCTGGGCCGCCGTCCAAGGGCTCCGGCCGATCCCGCAGCGGCTGCGCCGCCTGCCGGAGATCCGGCTCGCCGGTCCGGTGCTCGCGGTCGCGCTGCTGGCCGTCCTCGCGCTAATGCCGCTGTTCATCACCAACAGCCTGTCGGTGACGTTCACCGGCATGATCGGGTTCGCGATTGTCGGGCTCTCGATCGGCGTGCTCACCGGGCTCGGCGGACAGCTGACGCTTGGCCAGTTCGCCGTAGCGGCGGTCGGCGCGGTCGTGTCCTTCCAGGTGTCGAGCCGGATCGGCGACTTCCCGCTGGCGCTGCTCTACGCCGGCCTCGCGGCCGGTGTCGTGTCGGTCATCATCGGCCTTCCTGCGCTGCGCATTCGCGGGCTGATGCTGACGGTGACGACGCTCGGGTTCGCGCTTGCCACGCCGGCGTGGCTGCTCGTGCAGCCGTGGATGCTCGGCGACGGCCGCGACCCGGGGAAGCCGACGGGCTGGCCGTTCGGCGGCCCGCTCGACACGGGGCACAGCTACTACTACTTCGCGTTGACGTTGTTCGCGCTGTGCCTGCTGCTCGCCCGCAACATCCGGCGGAGCGGTTTCGGCCGGTTGCTGCTCGCGATCCGCGACAACGAGGACAACGCGCGCGCGTTCACGGTCAAGGCGAGCGTCGTGAAGCTTCAGGGCTATCTGCTCGCCGGTTTCATCGCCGGCATCGGCGGCGCGACGTACGGGCATTCGTTGTCGAGCATCGGCTCGTCCACCTTCCCGGCGTCGATGAGCATCGACGTCGTCGTCATGACGGTGCTCGGCGGCATCTCCGCGTTGGTCGGTCCGGTGCTCGGCGTCATCTGGGTGATCGGGCTGCCGCTGCTCAACATCGGCAACCTCGGCATCGCCGCGACGAAGTTTGGCATCCTGCTGCTGATCCTCTGGAAGCCCGGCGGGCTGATCCAGATGATCGAGCCGGTCCGCGATGCCATCGTGAAGTGGGTCGCGCGGCGTCATGGCATCGACCCGGAGCCGTTGTTTGCCGGTGAGGACGTGGCGGAGTCCGCGGACGGTGCGACGCCGGCGGCGAGCATCGGGGCCCTGACGGTGCGCGAGCGCGGGCAGGTGCCGGCGCAACGCCGACCAACGCCCGGTGCAACCCTGCTCGAGGCGCGGCACCTGCGCAAGAGCTTCGGCGGCGTGCATGCGGTGCGCGACGTGTCGTTCGCGATCCGCGCCGGCGAGACCGTCGGTCTCATCGGCCCGAACGGCGCTGGCAAGACGACGACGTTCGAGCTGCTCGGTGGCTTCACCCGGCCGGACACCGGCCACGTGCTCTTCAACCGCCGCGACGTGTCGCACCTCGGGCCGGAGGATCGCGCGAAGCTCGGGCTGATCCGGTCGTTCCAGGACGCGGCGTTGTTCCCGACGATGACGGTGAAGGAGACGGTGACGCTCGCGATGGAGCGGGTGTCGCCGACGCGGTTCGTCAGCTCGGCGCTGGGCGCGACGCTCGGCGAGCGGACCAAGGAGCGGCAGGCTCGCGCGTTGGTCTCGGCGCTCGGGCTCGAGCGTTACCGCGACAAGCAGATCCAGGAGCTGTCGACCGGCACCCGGCGCATCACCGAGATCGCGTGTCTGGTCGCGCTGGAGCCGGTCTGCCTGCTGCTCGACGAGCCGTCGTCCGGCATCGCGCAGCGTGAGACCGAGGCCCTCGGGCAGCTGCTTGTCGACCTGAAGAACTCGCTCGACCTGACGCTTGTCGTGATCGAGCACGACATCCCGCTCATCATGGGGATCTCCGACCGGATCATCGCGATGGCCGACGGTTCCGTGATCGCCGAGGGCACGCCGGACGTCGTACGCGCCGAGCCTGCCGTCATCGACGCCTACCTCGGCGGCAGCATCACCGCGATCGAACGATCCGGTACGACGGGCGGGCGGGCAGGCCGCGCGACGACGGCAAGCGACGACGAGGCTCTGGCCGCGTCGCTCGCCGGCGTACGCGGCGTCGGGGACACCCTCGTAAGCCGCCTCGTCGAGACGCTCGGCTCAGCGCGCGCGGTCCGCGACGCGAGCCTCGCCGACCTCCAGGGGGTCGCCGGAGTAGGGCCGCAGCTCGCCCAGCGCATTCGCGAGGCACTCGACGCGGAAACCCCCGCCGCAGCGCGCTGACCGCCCAACCCTTCTCGGTGAACGCGAGCTGACAAACTAAGCCGTAGCGTCATGGTGTGCGCCACCGCTCGGTTACGGGCATGGCGCATCGGCGGAATGTTCTGGCAGACGGCCTGAGAAGCGGCATCCTTGAGCGCATGGCTGATGCCGAGCAGCCACCACCGGGCCGAGAGGGCAAGGGGGTGCGCGCGCGGGTGGTGGTGTCGGCTTACCTGCTCGCGCTGGCCTGTGTCGTGGTACTCGCGTTCGCGGTCCGCGATTGGCACAGCTCGACCACTGGGCGCATCGTCGCGACTGCGGTCCCCTTTGGCGTCGGCGTAGCCGCCGGCCTCTGGGTGGTGGCGCGCCGTCGCCGTTTTGAGTCGTCTCTTCGCTCCGCCTCGACGCGGGCGGCCACCCCGCGAGTGGCGTTCGGGGCATCCGTAGGTCTTGCGGGCGCGGGCGTAGTCGACATGGGTGGAGTGGTCGCCGTCGTCGTCTGGGCAGCCGTGTTGGGGTACTGGCTCTCGTTGACCGCGCAGATCACTTCCCGGCTACTCCGGGAAGGCCCCGCGACCTCCTAGCGGGTGCCGCGAGCGGTCCCTTGGCGCGGCCTCCTCGCTCGCCTGCTGGCGCACGTCGGCGGCCTCCACCGGGCCGATCGCCAGCAGCCGGCGCAAGACTTTCTTCTGGTCCGGGACCGACGGGTTAGGGGCGGATCGTCTCTACGGAGGTCGTGACCTCGTCGAGTACGTCGGGAAGCACGTCGACGCCAAGACCCGGGCCGGTCGGCACGGCGATGTGCCCGTCGTCCAGCACGAACGGCGGCGTGATGTCGCGCGCATAGAAGCGGTCCGACGCCGAGACGTCACCGGGCAGGGTGAACTCCGGGCACGCAGCCAGCGCGGCGTTGGCACCGCGACCGATGCCCGTCTCGAGCATCCCGCCGCACCACACCGGCAGGCCGTTGGCCGCCGCGACGGCAGCGATCCGCCGCGCCTCGAGATAACCGCCGACCCGCCCCGGCTTGATGTTGATGATCTGGCATGCGCCCAGCGCGATCGCGTCAGCTGCCGCGCGAGCGGAGGTGATCGACTCGTCGAGGCAGACCGGCGTGCCGATACGCCGACTGAGCTCGGCGTGGCCGCGCATGTCGTCCTCGGGCAGCGGCTGCTCGATCAGCAGCAGGTCGAACGGGTCGAGCTTCGCCAACTGTCGCGCGTCGCCGAGCGTGTACGCGGTGTTCGCGTCGACCTGCAGCAACAGGTCGTCGCCGAACCGCTCCCGCACCGCGCGCACCGGCTCGACGTCCCAGCCGGGCTCGATCTTCAGCTTGATGCGGACATAGCCCGCGTCGAGGTAGCCGCCGACGACGTCGAGGAGCTCCGCGATCGACCCCATGATGCCGACGGACACCCCGGACGGCACCCGGTCGCGCGTCGCGCCGAAGTACGTCGACAGCGACTGGCCGGCCTGCCGCAGCTCGGCGTCGAGCAGCGCCATCTCGACCGCCGCCTTGGCCATAGGGTGGCCCTTCACCGGCTCGAGCACCGAGGCCACCTGGCCCGCAGTGACCTCGCCGGCCGCGAACAGCCTCGGCAGCAGGAACCGGCGTACGACGTCCTGCGCCCCGTCCACGTGCTCGTAGGAGTAGAGCGGCTCGTCCATTGCGACGCACTCGCCCCAGCCCTCGGCGTCCGGCGTGATCGCCCGAATGAGCAGTGCGTCCTTGGTCGTCTCGGTGCCGAACGACGTGCGGAACGGCGCCACGAGCGGCAGCGAGATGCGGCGCAGCTCGACGGCGGTCAGCTTCACGGTGCCCCCTCGTCCTTCGCCGGTCCGGCGATCGTTTCGACCGTACGCCGCGGGGTCGACCGCATGCCTTAGTCGCGCGCACCATGCGAGGCGGGGGTGTTGGTGCCCGCCCACGATGCCGCCGGGACCTGGGGCAGGGCAGGCTGGACGCCGAGCGGGAGGACCTTCAGGCGCTGATGGCGAAACATGCTCGGGTGAAGCGACGGGCGACGAGCGGGCGTGCCCGCCGGGTCGGCCGCGCCGCTGCGCTGCTCACGGCGACCGCGCCGATGCTCTGGCTCGCCGGGGCCCCGGCGCTGGCGTCCGCCCAGCACTCCGCGCACCACAGGTCGGCCACGCACTCCGCCCACTCCACGCGCTCCGCCGGTGCGCCGCTCGCGGTGACCGTCGGGGACGTGTCAGAGGCGTGGTACGCCGACTCGCCCATCGATGTCTGCTCGACCCCGCTCGGCTGCCCGCCACAGCCGGTGCCCAGTTCGCCGTATCCGCCCGACACGCTGCACGTCGGCGTGGCCGGCGGTCAGGAGACGGCGCGAACCTACGTCCAGCCGAACCTGCTCGGCATCCCATTCGGGTCGACGCTCGTGACCGGGACGATGACGCTGCCGCTCGCAGCCGACGGGCAGTCGGGCAACTCCTCGCCGGCTACGGCTCACCTGCTCGCCTGCGCTGCCAAGGCGCCTGCTCCCGACGGCACCCAGGGCTCCACGAGCAAGGCCCCCGACATCGACTGCGCGACTGCGTCACCCGCGAAGTACGACGCAAAGCGCGGCCTGTTCACCGTCGACCTCAAGCCGTTCCTCACCGCCTGGTCGACCGGCAACGCGCCGGGCATCGCGCTCGTGCCTGACCCGAAGGGCACGCAGCCGACCGACGCGTGGCACGTCGCGTTCAACGGCCACAAGCGGGCGAAGGTCAAGCACATCTCCTCGACGTTCACCTACACGCCGCTGCCGTCGACCGGTGGCACGCAGCCGGTGCCGACGCCGCCCGCCTCGGTGCCCTCGGCCCCGTCGGTCTCGCAGCCGGGGCCGGTCAACCTGCCGCCGCCGTCCACGACGACGACGCAGCCCGCCGCGCCGCCGGTGGTCGCGACGCCGCAGACGCCGACGGTTGCTCCGCAGACGCAGCCGGTCGCGCTGGTCCGGCCGTTCCAATATCCGCTGGCGTTCCTCATGCCGCTCGCCCTGCTCGTCGGCGCGGTCTTCTTCGCGCGGTTGTTCACCCGCGACCCGACCCCGATCCGGCTGCGTTGAGCGCGCCGGTCAACGGGCTGCTCGACGATCTGGCCGCCCTCGTCTCCGTCGAGTCGCCGTCGCGCGACCTGACGGCAGTCGCGCGTTGTGCCGATGTCGTCGACGACCTCGCCGCGCAGCGGATCGGTCGCCGCGCCGAGCGCGTCGATGTCGACGGCCGGCTGCACCTGCGGTGGACGTTCGGCGAGCCGCGCGTGGTGCTGCTCGGACATCTCGACACGGTCTGGCCGCTTGGGACACTCGACCGCTGGCCGTTCGAGATCGACGGAGACCGGGCGACCGGGCCTGGTGTCTTCGACATGAAGGCCGGTCTCGTGCAGACGTTTGCTGCACTCCAGTCGCTCGACGACTGCAACGGCGTCGCCGTACTCGTCACCAGCGACGAGGAGATCGGCTCGACGAGCTCGCAGCAGCTGATCGAGGACACCTGCCGCAACGCGTCCGCGGTCCTCGTGCTCGAGCCGAGTGCGGACGGCGCGTTGAAGATCGCGCGCAAGGGCGTCGGCATGTTCCGCGTGGAGGTGACCGGACGGGCGGCGCATGCCGGGCTGGAGCCGGAGCGCGGCATCAACGCGACCGTCGAGGCTGCACACCAGGTACTTGCCATCGCTGGTCTCGGCCGCGCGGAGGTCGGCACGACGGTGACACCGACGTTGTTGAGTGCGGGTACGACGGTCAACACCGTGCCGGCATCCGCGACGATCGCTGTCGACGTGCGCGCCGAGACCGTCGCGGAGATGGCGCGCGTCGAGACCGCGCTGCAGTCGCGCGGGCCGGTGCTGCCCGGTGCGGCGGTGAAGGTCGTCGCCGACTCGGTGCGGCCGCCGTTCGAGCGGCGCCACTCGGCTCAGCTGTTCGACCGGGCGCAGCGGCTCGCCGAGCGTCTTGGGCTCGGTTCGCTCGACGGGGTGGCGGTCGGTGGTGGCTCTGACGGCAACCTGACCGCGGCCCTCGGCGTACCGACCCTCGACGGGCTCGGCGCGGTCGGCGGCAACGCCCACGCCGAAGGTGAGTGGTTGTCGGTGTCTGCACTGCCGCAACGCACGGCTCTGGTCGCGGCCCTCGTGAACGATCTGCTGGAGGACATTCGATGAGTAACGTGACGTTGATGAGTGAGCAGCCGGAGACCATCGGCACGAGTCACCGTCGCGGCAGCGACCTGCTCGGCAACATCGGCGCGCAGTCGCGGCTGCGTGCGTTGACTGATCCGGCGTCGCATCTGCCGACGTATCTCGGCGTGCTCATCGCGCTGATCGGGTTCGCGCTCATCGGCATCGCCTGGGCGAAGGTTGCCGGCGAGATCGACGTATGGCGGCAGATGCCATACCTGCTGTCCGCCGGGCTGCCCGGCCTCGGTCTCGTGATGACGGGACTCGTCGTCATCAACGTCAGCGCGCGGCGTCAGGACGGCGCGGCGCGGGCGCGGCAGATGGACACGTTGACCGAGGCGCTGCGCGACCTCCAGCGCTCGATCGACCAGTGACGACGCCGGGCGTCGACCCGCAGCGTCCGGAGCGGGTCATGATCTCGGTGCCGCGCTGGGTCGCGTCGCTGCGTGACCCAGGCATGCAGTCGACGCTCGTGCTTGTCGGGCTCGCGCTCGCGGGGTTCGCGATGATGTCGTTCGGTTGGCGCGGCGGTGCTCGTACGCCGTACGTCCCGTTGCAGCTGCCGTGGTTCGTCTCCGGTGCGATGGCCGGCATCGGCGTGCTCGGCATGGCGCTCGGCGCGTGGAGCATCCACCTCGGCCGGCGGATGGACGCGACGCATCGCGCTGCGGTCGAGGACCTAGTGCACGACGTGGCGGGGCTCGCGGAGGATCTGCGGACCGGCCGGAAGACCTTCCCCGGCCGCTGACTGCGTGCAGTCCCGAGTTCGGGCGTTCTGGCCAGTCAGCCGGCGATGGCGTCGGGCATGACGTCGCGCAGTGCACGGGCGACCGTAAGGCGGTGCCACCTTTGGCCGCTGGGGGTTCGGAAGCCCTCGCCGTTGAGCGCTGCGGCGATGGTGGATAAGGAGGCGCCTTCGCCCTGCAGTTCCATCATCCGCACGAGCCCGTGCTCTTCGCGCACATCGGCCTCGGGCCGTCGACGCGCCCACCGCGTGCTCGGCGCCACCGTGGGCGCGGGGAATCGGTGTGGCAACCCGCTGAACTTCCCGACCGGTGTCGCTTTGCCCCAGAGCCATCCCTGTGCGGCTGCGCAACCGAGACGGCGTAGTTGGCGCGCCTGGTCGATCGTCTCGACCCCTTCGGCAATCGCGTCTACGCCGATGGCGCGGGCGAGCTGGGTGAT
>JAFAQI010000213.1 GCA_019246495.1 Frankiales bacterium
GGGCGACCGCACGTCGTACGAGCGCTATGCCGCCGAGTGCCGGGAGCTCTTGGCCCAGGTCGACGACCCGGAAGACGTCGAGCTCATCGAGAACCAGCTCGCCTCGATCGCCGCACCTCAGTGACGCGGCGTCCGAGCGGCTGACTCAGTCCTTGCCGCGGCCGGTGATGAGGTCGCGGACGCGGTCGACGAGACCGGCGCCCGGGCCGAGCAGCGCGTTGAATGGCGGGTGGTCCGGCGCGATGGGGTGCGGGTGCGTCGGGACGATCTTCTTCAACCGCTCGACGGTCGTGCCCAGCTTGTCGAGGTCTTCCTTCGACACGGACTCGCGGAACTTGGGGAACGCCACGCGCTCCTCTTCCTCGATGTGCTCCAGGACCGCAGCCTCGAGCTCGGCGACGAGGGTGTCGAACTCGGGCTTCTCCGGGTCCATGCCGTCCAGCTTGGCCATGATCTTCTCGGCCTCGGAGTGCTCCGAGATCTCGTGCTCAACGAGGTCCTTGCCGCCATCGATCGCCTTGGCCATCGCCGGGTAGACAGCCTGCTCCTCGGCCTCGGAGTGACGCACGAGCTCGATGATCAGCTTGTCGACGATCGACCGCTTCTCCTTCACATCGGTCGTCTTGGTGTAGGCGAGGAACATCTCCTCGACCTCGCGATGGTCGTGCTCCAGCAGCTCGATGACGTCCGGCACCAATGCCTCCTCGATGAATGTCAGCTCCCGCATTCGGCCTGCCCGAGCCCGTACGCCGCAAAACCGGCGGGCATAGGTTGCAGGCCATGGACAAGGCACGTGAACAACAGGTGCTCGAGCTGGTGCCGACCGGCGCGTTCGTCGGCGGTGAATGGCGAGCGGGGGCATCCGGTGCGACGTTCGAGGTCGAGGATCCGGCGACGCAAGAGCCGCTGATCTCCGTCGCCGACGGCACGCCCGCCGATGCGACAGCAGCACTCGACGCCGCCTGTGCGGTGCAAGAGGAATGGGCCGCGACGCCACCGCGCGAACGCGGCGAGATCCTGCGCCGCGCCTTTGCTCTGCTCAACGAACGCGCCGACGACCTGGCCTTGCTCATGACTCTCGAAATGGGCAAGCCCATCGCGGAGGCCAAGGCCGAGGTGACCTACGGCGCGGAGTTCTTCCGCTGGTTCTCCGAGGAAGCGGTCCGCATCGACGGCCGTTGGTCGGTCAACCCAGCCGGCGCTGGCCGGTTGCTGACGATGAAGCAACCCGTCGGGCCATGCCTTCTCATCACGCCGTGGAACTTCCCGATCGCGATGGGCACGCGCAAGATCGGACCCGCGATCGCCGCGGGTTGCACGATGGTCGTCAAGCCGGCCCAGCAGACACCTCTCTCGATGCTGCTGCTCGCGGAGTTGCTGAGCCAGGCCGGTCTGCCCGACGGCGTGCTCAACGTCGTACCGACCACGAAGGCATCGGACGTCACCGGCCCGCTGTTCGACGACGACCGGCTGCGCAAGGTCTCGTTCACCGGGTCGACGCCGGTGGGCCGTCAGCTGATGGAGCTCGCGTCGAAACACGTCCTGCGGGTCTCCATGGAGCTCGGCGGCAACGCGCCCTATCTCGTCTTCGGCGATGCGGACCTCGACGCCGCGGTCGACCAGGCGGTCATCGCGAAGATGCGCAACATCGGAGAGTCCTGCGTCGCCGCCAACCGCTTTCACGTGCACGAGTCGGTCGCCGACGAGTTCGCGTCCCGGCTCGCCGAGCGGCTCGGCCGCATGAAGGTCGGCCGGGGCACCGAAGACGGCGTCGAGGTCGGTCCCCTGATCGATGGCAAGCAGCGCGACAAGGTCGCGGAACTCGTCGACGACGCCGTCGGCAAGGGTGCCAAGGTCCTGACCGGCGGCGAGCGCGTCGGTGACCGCGGCTACTTCTATGCACCCACGGTGCTGAGCGGCATCGCCGACGACGCCGACCTGCTCCGCGAGGAGATCTTCGGGCCGGTCGCGCCGGTGAAGTCGTTCAGCACCGACGACGAAGCTGTTGCGGCGGCGAACGACAGCGAGTTCGGCCTCGTTGCCTACGTGTTCACCAACGACCTCAAACGCGCGATCCGCGTCGTCGAGGCGCTGGACGTCGGCATGGTCGGGCTCAATCGCGGCCTCGTGAGCAACCCGGCGGCCGAGTTCGGCGGCGTCAAGCAGTCGGGGTTCGGTCGCGAGGGCGGCCGCGAAGGCATCGAGGAATACCTCGCCACCAAGTACGTCGCCGTAGACCTGTGACCAACGACGAGCGTTACCTCGAGCCGGGCTGGTTCACCAGGCACGTCTTCAATCCTGCGGTCGCCGGCCTCACGCGAATGGGCCTCTCGGTCTACGGCTCACGCATTCTCACCGTCCGCGGGCGCACGTCCGGACTACCACGCTCGGTGCCGGTGAACCTCCTCACATCCGACGGCACGCGATATCTGGTGGCACCCCGCGGTACGACGCAATGGGTGCGCAACCTCCGCGCGGCGGGTGAGGGCGAGCTGCGAGTCGGACGGCGTCGGAAGCGGTTCACCGCGACCGAGCTTCCCGACGCCGACGACAAGGTCGTGGTGCTTCGCCGCTACCTGAAGCGCTGGGCCTGGGAGGTCGGCTCGTTCTTCGATGGCGTGGGCGGGGACGCTGCCGATGCAGACCTCCGACGCATCGCTCCGGACCATCCGATCTTCCGCATCGAAGCAGAAAGTTGACCGGCCAAATCCGCACAAATCCGTAACGGCCTCGACGGATTTTCCAAGACCCCGTCATGCGCACGATCCGGTGCCATGATCGGCCTCGCCCCGCGGCAGACCAACGGGTCGGTTGCGGACCACTGGGCGTGGGG
>JAFAQI010000222.1 GCA_019246495.1 Frankiales bacterium
TCGAGGTCAACCGCATCGAGAACGAAGCGGACAAGATCCACCGCCGATTCGTCGCCCGGCTCTTCGGTGGCGACTTCGACGCGCTCACCGTGATGAAGCTGAAGGAGGTGGCCGAGCAGCTCGAGGCGGCCGCGGACGCGTTCGAGAACGTCGCGGACACCGTCGAGACGATCGCGGTCAAGGACTCCTGATCCTCGCGTGGAGACTGCAGGCCTCGTCGTCCTGATCATCGTCGCGCTCGGGTTCGACTACACCAACGGATTTCACGACGCGGCAAACGCCATCGCGACGTCGGTGTCCACCCGCGCGCTGACACCGCGAGCGGCGCTGCTGCTCGCCGCCGTGTTCAACCTGGTCGGCTCGCTCGTGTCGGTGAAGGTCGCCAACACCGTCGGCAGCATCATCAAGGCGCCCGAGTCGTCACACGGCCTCGTCATCGTGTTCGCGGCAGTCGTCGGTGCGATCGTCTGGAACCTCATCACCTGGTACTTCGGGCTGCCGTCGTCGTCGCATGCCTTGATCGGGGGTCTTGTCGGCGCTGCCTTGGCCTCCAGCACCTCGATCGAGTGGCACAAGGTGCTCGAGAAGGTCGTCATCCCGATGATCGTCTCGCCACTCGTCGGGTTCGTTGCGGCGTACCTGTTGATGCTGATCCTGCTCTGGATCTTCCGGAAGGCGGCGCCGCGTCGGGTGAACCAGGGCTTCAAGTACGGCCAGTGGGCGTCGTCCGCCGCGATGTCCTACGGCCACGGCACCCAGGACGCGCAGAAGACGATGGGTGTCATCACGCTCGCGCTGATCATCACGCATCACGTCGACGGGAGTAATGGCGCGTTTCCGGTGCCGCTCTGGGTGAAGCTCGCCTGCGCGATCGCGATCGCGCTGGGCACCTACAGCGGCGGCTGGCGCATCATGCGCACCTTGGGGCGTCGGGTCTTCAAGCTCGACAACGCCACCGGCTTCGCGGCCCAATCCGTCGCTTCGGGCATCTTGATGACGACCGCCTACGTCTACGCCGCGCCGATCTCGACGACACACGTCATCACGTCGTCGGTCATGGGCGCCGGGGCGACGCGCAAGTTCTCAGCGGTCCGGTGGGGTGTCGCCGGCAACATCCTGACGGCGTGGGTGCTCACGCTGCCGATGGCGGGGCTCGTCGCGGCCGCCGTCTATGCGGTCTGCAGGCTGTTCGGCGGCTGACACTTCGCCTGTTGTTCATCTGGGGCTGGCACCATGCGCGCCGTGCCGGTCGTGGTCGGGTGTTACGCGCTCAAGGGCGGTGTCGGCAAGACGTCGGCCGCGATCAACCTTGCGTGGCTGGCGGCGCAGGCTTCGCACCGCACCTTGTTGTGGGACCTGGACCCCCAGGCAGCGGCCACGTTTTTGTTGCGTAGCAAGGCAAAGGTGAAGGGTGGCGCGCGGCGGCTCTTGCAGGGTGAGTCCGACCCGCGGGACGTGGTGCGCCAGTCGGCGTACGACGGCCTCGACCTGCTGCCGGCCGAGGCTCTCTATGCGACGGCCGACCTCGACCTCGATGCAGTCAAGAAGAGCGATCGTCGGGTGGAGCGAACGATTCGGGCGTTTGCCGACGACTACGACCTGATCGTCCTCGACTGTCCTCCCGGGATGTCGCTGCTGTCGACGAACATCGTGCGCGCTGCCGGTCTGCTCGCCGTTCCCATAGTGCCGTCACCGCTGTCGCTGCGCACGCTCGACCAGGTCGTGGACTTCGTCGGAACGGCTGCCACGCCCGCGCCGCAGCTGCTCGCGTTCCTCTCCATGGTCGATCCGCGCCGGTCGCTGCATCGTGAGGTGACCACGTTGCTCGAGGGCCGCTACGCCGACGTCGCCCGCACGGCCATTCCGGCCTCGGCGATCGTCGAGCGAATGGGGCAGCGACGCGCTCCCGTCGGACTCTTCGCTCCGAACAGTCCGGCCGCCGCGGCCTACCGCGGACTGTGGCAGGAGGTTGCGGAGCGGGTCGGACTTGCCGTTCCGGTGGCCGCGGAGACCTGACGGGTCACGCGATCGGGTCGAACCGGTCCAGCCCCGACAGTCGGATCTTGCCGTTGCCAGCGATGTGGAGGACCCACACGCCGCCCTTCTTCGTGTGCCGGTCCGGCGGCGCGAGGTAGCCCAGCGCACGGCAAGCGCCGGCGATGAGCTCCGGCATCGCCTTGCCCTGGCTGCACACGGCGATGGGCTCGCGCTCGCCGAGGATCGCGACCAGTCGCTCGACGGCTGCCACCGGCTGCGCCTGCACGCCTGTCTCCGAGACGAGCGGTTCGCTCTCGACTGGGACCGCTCGCATCGCCGCAAAAGGCCCGACTGTGTCGAGGCAACGGAGCACGTCCGCCGACAAGACGCGGCGCACGGCGTAGGCGTCGAGCAACGGGACTAACGCCTCCGCCTGCACATGGCCCAGGTCGTCCAGCGGCCGCTCGCGGTCGTCGCCCGGCCACGCGGACCGCTCGCCGGCGCTCCCGTGCCGCACCAGCAGACAGGGCCAGGTCTCCTCGGTGTCCCGAGCGAACTCGCCCAGGACTCCGCGGTCGCGATCCGGCAACAGGTGCTGCTGGCCCTCGCGTGGCGGCAGCCACATGAGCTGGTCGACCTCGTCGT
>JAFAQI010000079.1 GCA_019246495.1 Frankiales bacterium
GCCTTCCATGTGTAGGCGAAGCTCGACGCGTTGCTGATCGACTTCGTGCACGTGTCGGTCTTGCCGACGCGGTGCGGTCCGCTGAGCGAGACCGAGCCGCTCGGCGTCGGCGCGCCGGTCGGGTAGACCTGTGTCCATGACGTCCCGGTGATCTGGATATCGGCGGCCCACCACTTGTTGTTGCCGGGCGTGAGCACCCGGATCTGGTAAAGCCCTTGGTAGGAGTCGGTCGCGGTGTTGGGGTAGTCCGCCTTGAGGTCAGACAGCGTGAGGTCGCTCGATGTCAGCGTCACGACCGGCCGATGCGCGCCGGCGCTCCCGATCGGGCCAGGGCCGCCACTGACGGGAAACGCCGTCGTGCCGGACATCTGCTCGCCGGACCAGTTGGCGGGCAGGCTGCCGTTGACCGGAAGGTAGCCGAAGAGCGTCGCGGTCGCGTTGGCCGTCTGCGGGTCGTTGGTCGTCGCGACGGCGTACTTCGCGAACGGCGCATCGCTCACCGATCCCGACGTGACCCGGTGTCCAGTGGCGTCGTAGAAGACGAGCTGGCCGATCTGGTTGGTGGAGTCGGGCTCGTAGGGAGGCGTGGTGGCGAGGGCCGGAGCCGCGGTCGCGACGATCGCGCCGGCGGCGACGGCGAGCGCGCCGACGGCACTCGCGACGGCCTTGCGGGTGGGCATCATCTGCGGAAGTTGCCTTTCGTTCGACGGTGGAGCGCGGAGGGCTGGGCCGATCTGACAGGAACGACATGCGACACGGACGTCGCCAGCGCGGTGATCGGACGCCGACGGCGGATGAACAGGGTGGTGAGCGCGCCGGCCGCGGCGAGCCCGCCGAGGATGATCAGCGCGACGCTTGTCGTGCCGCCGCGGCTGCTCCGCGCCTGCGCGCTGGTACGGGCGCCGGCCAGCGAAGCACCTCCGGACGCGGCGGTGCCGGGCGGCACCGCGCCGGCGCTCACCTGCCGCGCGTGGCCACGGGCGGCATGGTTCGCCGACCCGGCGCGATAACCGACCTTGCCGGCCGCCGCCCGTGGGGCGAGCTGCGCGGCGACCGAGGTCGCGTCGCTCCCGCTGCACGACAGGGTGGCCGGATCGACGACGCGCCAGGTGCTGCCACTGACCTGCAGGTCGGCCGCTGCGTAGCGGTAGGTGTAGGTCGGCTGGCTGGGAGCGGTGTAGTACATCCGTAGTTGGACGAACCCGTTCCAGGCGGCGGGGAAGTCGGAGACGAACTGGCCGATGGAGATGTCGCCGGCGGTGCCGGCGACGGCCGGCTGCGCGGGGTTGCTGTAGGTCGACGACGAGGCGAGCAGCTCACCGCTCCACTCCGACGGCAGCACACCCTGGCGCGGCTGATAGGCCTCGAGGTACGCCGCACGGCCCGCCCCGTCGTACATCGCCGGAGGTCGGAAGGTGCCGACGGTCTTGGCGACGAACGGAATTGCGTCGAGTGGGCCGGAGGTGATGGCGTGCCCCGACCGGTCGCAGAAGCCCAGCCGGCCGACCGCCGAGGGGTCGGAGTAGGGAGCGCCCGCCGCGAACGCAGTCATGGCGGTGCCCAGGAGTAGTCCTCCGGTGGCGACCAGGGCTGTCGCCCCGGTCGCCACCTTGCGGGTGAGTCTCATGCGATCCAGTTCTTTTCTGGGAAAGGGGTCAGCAGGAGGTGACGGACGTGCCGAAACCACAGTCGACCCAGGTCGGCGTGGCGCCGCCTGCGGCGATGTCGGCCTGACCGCCGGTCGTCTGGATGAAGGACTTGCCGTCGCCGCTGGCGCGCCAGAACAGCGTCTGGACCCAGTTGCGGGAACTGCCGGGCTGCCAGCCGCCGGACGCCGTGGTGTCGCTCTGCCGCCAGGCGATGTAGAGGCCACGGGTGTTGCAGTAGGCAACGCTGTTGCCGGCGCCGGGCGGGTTGGTCGGCGCGACGCACGAGCCGGCCGTCTGCGTGCCGTAGAGCAACTGGATGCCGGAGGACAGGAAGCCGCCGGGGCCGGGGAACGCGACCGTCGGGTCCTTGAAGTAGCCCGGGGCCGTGTCGTAGAGCGCCTTGCGGCCCGACGAGAACGGCGCGATGGCATTGGCCGGCGTGCTTGCACCAGTGATCGCGGTGGGGTCGTTCTCCTCGACCGTTTTCACGCAGGAGCCCAACGTCACCGCGGTGCCGCCGTTGGCCGCGGCCAAGTCGTTGCGGAACGTGTCACCGGTGCCGGAGCCGGACTGCGGGATCTCCGGGATGATCGTGCTGCCGACCGGGGCGCTGGAGTTGAAGTCGTGCCAGTCGGTGGCGCCGCCGCTGCACTGGTAGACCTGCACGAGCTGGGTCGGCGTCAGCGCGACCGCGTTACTGCCCGTGGCCGCGGCGGCGATCAACAGGTCGTCG
>JAFAQI010000220.1 GCA_019246495.1 Frankiales bacterium
AGAGATGCCGACCGCGTCGCCGAGTGCGCTGCCTGGCATGTGCGCCGTCGGCTGCTGCATCCGCCGTCTCGCTTCTGCGCTGAGGACGTCGTCGCCAATCTGACCGAGGTGGAACCGCGCCCACGTCAGCTGGTCGCGCACGGTCGCCGTCCACCCGCCAGCGGGAGTTCCGGACCGGGGGAGCGCCCAAGGTCGGGCGACGACGGTCTTGCCGTCCTCGTCGCGATGGTGTCCCGCGGCGAAGCGC
This sequence comes from Frankiales bacterium, assembly GCA_019246495.1. Taxonomy (GTDB): domain Bacteria; phylum Actinomycetota; class Actinomycetes; order JAFAQI01; family JAFAQI01; genus JAFAQI01. The sequence goes on from JAFAQI010000220.1 coordinate 248, forward strand.
ATCGTCATGATCTCTTTGGGAAACCCGAACGTCGCGGACATTCCCAGCGGCTCGAGCAGAAGCTCGCGCACAGCCTGCTCGTACGTCGTGCCGCGTACGCGCGCGATGACGAGACCGGCGAGCGAGAGGGAGGCGTTGTTGTAGGAGACGCTCGCACCGAGCGGGCTCACCTGTTCCAGCTCTGCCATCTTCTCGACGTAGCGGTCGAGCGCGTCGTCACCGTCGCCGGTGTCGAGAATGACGTCGCCCATCCACCCCGCGGTGTGGTTCAGCAGCTGCAACACGGTGACGCTTGCCGCGACGTCTGCGTCCATGAGCCGGAGTTCCGGAACATAAGTCCGGACCGGAGCGTCGAGGTCGACCTTCCCCTGCTCGGCGAGCAGGACGAGCGTGGTGCCCGTCAGGGTCTTGCCGGTCGACCCGAACTGGAACAGGGTCCCCTCGTCTACCGGCAGCGGGTGGTCCACGTTCGTGACGCCGTGGACCGCGGTTTCCGTCGTGTCACCGACGACAACGCCCGCGACGGCACCGGGAACGTCGAGTTCCTTTGCGAGCCTGCTCAGCTCGTCCTGCAGCGGCATGCGCCACCTCCTTACGCCGTAAGGTACCTTACAACGTAAGTTAGGTCAAGCGGCGAATCCCGCGACAAGTCCCTCCACCAGCGCAGACCAGAAGTCGTCGACGCCCGTCGGCAGGGACGGAATCTGCTGGAGGAGTGGGAACTGTTCCGCGTTGAGCGTCGCCAGGGCCGACTCGTCAGCTGTGTCGGAGTGCAGGATCGCCGTTGCTTCGAACTGCGTCATGGCGAGCAGTGCGATGGCCGACACCTGCAAGTTCGCGTAAGCGTCAGCCAACGTGTGCCCGGCCGCGCAGAACGCGGCGATGCCGGCCTCGAACGGCGCAGCTGATCCCGGGTCGTCCAATGGCAGGGCGCGCAGGCTGAACAGCGGCACGAGTCGCGGATGCTGCTGCGCGAGTGCCCGCAAGCCGGCCGCCGCGCCCCGTATCCATTCCTCCGCCGTCACCGGACCGGTGGGTAGAGCTGCCACCTTGACCAGCAGGTCAACGACGCCGTCAAGGATGGCCTTCTTGTTCGGCACGTGGTGATAGAGAGACATCGCCTCGACGCCGAGCTTCGCCGCAACCGCTCGCATGGTGACCGACTCGATGCCCTCGCGATCCGCGAGCGCGAACGCCGTGTCGAGGATGAGCTCGCGAGAAAGCGGTCGCGCCGCAGCCATAGTGGTCACCTCCCTTGCCAGCAAGGACGCAAAGCCTATGGCCGAGGCTCGCGGGTTCCGCCGTACGACGACATCAGCGCGCCAACAACCGCGGCGGCGTCAGCTTCCGCGACGTCGTCGGGATACTCCGGCAGCAGGTCGTCCCAGACCACGAGCCAGGAGCCGTAGAGCTGCGCCTGGCCCAACGGCCGCGCGAAGAACCACACGTGCAGGTGCGCGCCACCGTCACCCAGCCGATAGACGTGCGCCCGCCCGACGCCCGGTAGCGACTCGACGTGCCGCGCGATATGCGTCGTCAGCACGCCCATCTCTGCGGCCAATTCGTCTGGCAGATCCGCGAGATCGTGATGCTCGCGCGGATGCAGGATCAGGACGAGCGGTACGCCGACACCGCCGATCCTTGTCAACCGCCAACGCTCGGTGAACCACAAGCCTTCGTCGCGAGCACGGCAGGACCGGCAGTCGGCGGGGTCCTCGCCGTCCCGCGGCCGCTCCCGCGACACCGGCGGCCGCAGCCGCGACACGCGCAACCCTTCGGCTTCGAACGGGCTGATGTCCCAACCGGTCATCCGCGACAGCGGCAGCCGGCCCTCGCCGTCCGCCGCCGCGATCGCGTGCTCGTAGAACTCCTCGGGCGACAGGGCCATCGCCGAAGCCTAGGGGCCGAAGCCCCGCCCCTTGCCGGGCTGATACGCCGAACGGGCGAATCCGCTTAAGTCAGGCGATGTAGCGACCGAAGGGATGAATGGGCCTAGTCCTGGAGGAGCAACCCAGTGTCCGCTCTGCTGCGTCGCCGCCAACCGCGAGCGCGGGTCATCGACTACACCGTCGGCCGTACGTCGCTGGCCGACGTCGCTGCGTCTGTTTTCGACGCGCTTGCCGTGAGCCGGCAACGCGTCTGCGTGCAGGTCAACGGCTTCGACTACTTCGACCAGGACGAGCTCACCGCACTCACCGACATGGCGACCTGGTCGCCTCGCGTCCAGATCGTCGGGCTCGAGTCGTTCGTTGACCATCTCCTGCCGGCTCCACGAGCAGTTGATGTGCGCTCCGCAGCCGAGCGCGCCATCACGCACCTGTCCGGTGTCACGGTCGTGACGGCGACGGCCGACGGCGCGCCGCTCGGCGACCACGAGATGGACGAGGCGCTGCGCCTCGCTGTTCGCGGCGACCGCGGCATCGTCACGATCGACCTGCGGCACGTCGCGCGGCTGAGCCCGGCCCAGGCCCTCGCACTCGCCGAGACGTCAGCCGAGATGCACGCCGACGACCGCATGCTGATCTTCGTGAACACGACCGAGGCCGTGGGGGACCAGCTGCGCACCGCGGGGCTGAGCGGCGGGCCGCGCATCGCCGCCGACGGCGACCGCTAACCCGTCAGCCCGCGCCGCCCACCTGCACCGGCGACGGACGCGTCGCGACAGTTCCGCGAGTGAACGGCGGCGCGATCCGCGCCGACGACAAAGCCCGCCGCGCCGACGACAGCGCCACCGCCTCGTCGCCATGCGACGCCGCACACTCCGCGAGCTCGGCCCACACGAGCGCCGCTTGATGCGGTGACCCAAGCCGTTCCAGCAGCGCTGCAGCCGTCTCGTATTCGGCCTTCGCTTCGTCGTACCGACCTGCCA
>JAFAQI010000274.1 GCA_019246495.1 Frankiales bacterium
GGGTGCCGAGGTGCTCGGTCCGGTCGCCGTTCCCGGAGGAACCGGCGAGCGGATGCTCGTACGCGTCCCGCGCCGGGCCGGCGCCGAGCTCGCGACGGCACTCAAGGCCGGAGCCGCCGTACGAAGTGCACGCAAGGCAACGGACACCGTGCGCATCGAACTCGATCCGCAAGCACCCGGCTGATCCGTCGCTCCGCCTACGATGGAGGACGTCCCGTCCGTACGTCGAGGAGTCGTCGTGGCAGTGCAGCCGATCCGCCTGTTCGGCGATCCGGTGCTGACCACGCCCGCCGAGCAGGTGACGACCTTCGACAAGGAGCTGCGCGTCCTGGTCAAGGATCTGACCGACACGATGATCGACGCTCCCGGCGTCGGGCTCGCCGCGCCGCAGATCGGTGTCAGCGTCCGCGTCTTCACCTACGACGTCGACGACACGATCGGCCATCTCGTGAATCCGCAGATCGGCATCGTCAGTGACGAGGAGCAGGACGGCGACGAGGGCTGCCTGTCGTTTCCGGGGCTCGCGTTTCCGACGAAGCGGCGGGAGCGAGTCGTCGCCAGCGGCTTCAACATGCACGGCGAGCCGGTGACCATCGAGGGCAGTGCTCTGCTTGCGCGATGCATCCAGCACGAGGTCGACCACCTCGACGGCATCCTGTTCATCGACCGGCTGGATCCCGACCAGCGCAAGGCGGCGATGCGCGCCATCCGTGAGGCCGAGTGGTCCGGGCTGTCGACCCCGGTCGTCAAGCTCTCGCCGCACGCCACCGGCGGACTCGCGGTCTGACCCGTGCGGCTGGTGTTCGCGGGCACGCCCGCCGCCGCGCTGCCGTCTCTTCGAGCACTTCTCGACCATCCGGTGCACGAGGTGGTCGCGGTTGTCACGCGTCCCGACAAGCCGGCCGGACGTGGCCGGACTCTCGTCGCGAGTCCGGTGAAGCAACTTGCCTTGGAAGCGAACGTCGGCGTACTGCAACCGGCGAAGACGACCGATCCCGAGTTCGTCGAGCAGCTGCAGTCGCTGCACCCCGACTGCTGCCCGGTGGTCGCCTATGGCGCGCTGCTGCGGCCGCAGGTGCTCGACATCCCGGCGCATGGCTGGGTCAACCTGCACTTCTCCGTGTTGCCGGCCTGGCGTGGTGCGGCGCCCGTGCAGCATGCGATCCTCGCCGGCGACGAGGTGACCGGCGCATCGACGTTCCGCATCGAGGAAGGACTGGACACCGGTCCGATCTTCGGTGTCGTCACGACCGATGTCGGCGCGCGTGAGACGGCGGGGGAGCTGATGGGGCGGCTCGCGGTCGCGGGGGCGGACCTTCTCGTCGCCACCCTCGACGGCATCGCCGATGGCAGCGTCACCCCGATCCCACAACCTGCTGACGGTGTCTCGCTGGCACCGAAGATCGCCGTCGATGACGCGCGAGTCGACTGGTCCCCGCCCGCGTTGCGTATCGACCGCCTCGTGCGTGCCTGCACTCCGGATCCGGGACCGTGGACGACGTTCCGGGGCAAGCGGGTGAAGCTCGGGCCGGTGAATGTCGTCGATGGGTTGGACGGCGTCGGCGAGCTCGCGCCGGGAGAGCTGCACATCGAGAAGCACCTTGCCGTCGTCGGCACCGGCAGCCGTCCGGTCGCGCTCGGTGATGTTCAGCCGGAGGGCAAACCGTCGATGCACGCCGTGGCGTGGTTGCGTGGCCTGCGCCCGGTTGCCGGCGACGCATTCGCATGACGCCGTCGCAACGCTCGGCGCGTGCGCCGGTGGACCTTGCCCGACGCACGGCGTACGACGTGGTGCTCGCAGTCGATGTCGACGACGCGTTCGCCAACCTCGTGCTGCCGCGCGTGCTGCGCGAGCGCAACGTCGCGACGCAGGATGCCGGCTTCGCCACCGAACTCAGCTACGGCACGCTGCGCTGGCAAGGCTGCCTCGACACCGTTCTGCAGCAGGGGTCGAAGCGTCCGATCGACGCGCTGGACCCACCGGTCCGCGCCGCACTTCGACTGGGTGCCTATCAACTGCTGCACATGCGCGTGCCCGCCCACGCGTCCGTGCACGCGACCGTGGAACTGTTGCGCTCGGTCGCGGGGGAACGGGCTGTCGGGTTCGCCAACGCCGTCCTTCGCCGGGTCGCCGAGAAGTCGTGGCAGGAGTGGGTGGACGTCCTCGCACCTCGCGACGAGCCGGGACGCAGTGCGTTCGCGGCCGGCTATCCCGGATGGATCGCCGACGCCTGGCTCGCTGCTCTCGACGGCGACCTGGCCGAGCTTCGGGCCGCGATGGCCGAGGACCGGCCGGCGACCCATCTCGTCGCGCGGCCCGGACGTATCTCCCGCGACCAGCTGCTTGAGCAGGCCGGCCCGGGCGCGGCAGCCGGGCCTTGGTCGCCCTACGCGGTGCGGCTCGCCGGCGGCGACCCCGCGTCCGTCCCCGCCGTACGGGACGGTCGCGCAGGTGTGCAGGACGAGGGCAGCCAGCTGGCGGCTCTTGCGCTCGCGCAGACTCCGGTCAACAGCCGGGACGAGCGTTGGCTCGACCTGTGCGCCGGGCCGGGCGGCAAGTCGGCGCTGCTCGACGGGCTGCGTCCGCCCGACGGCATCCTGGTTTCGGCCGACCTGCAAGCCCACCGTGCCCGACTGGTGAGCCGAGGCCGACTGACGGCGGCCGCCGCGGCCCCGCCGGTCCTCGTCGTCGACGGCCGGGCGCCGGCGTGGCGGCCGCAGACGTTCGATCGCGTACTCGTCGATGCACCCTGCACCGGGCTCGGGGCGCTGCGGCGCCGGCCCGAGGTCCGCTGGCGCCGGCGGCCCGAGGACGTCCCCCGGCTGCAGTCGCTTCAGCAGGAGCTGCTCCGATCTGCCGTCGCGTCGTGCCGGCCGGGCGGTGTCGTGGCCTACGTCACGTGCTCCCCGCATCCGGCCGAGACGACGGAGGTCGTGAACGCCGTCCGCGATAGTCAGGCTGGCGTCGATCTCGTCGACGTACGGCAAGTGCTCGTCGACGTCCCGGACGTCGGCACCCGGCCCGACGTGCAGCTGTGGCCGCACCGGCACGGCACCGACGCGATGTATGTCGCCATCCTTCGGATCCCCGGCACCGACCACTAGACTTCACGAGGCAGGGGCTGAGGCCGGGGGAACGAGGGGAATCGGCGTGGAGGTTCAGATCGCGCCGAGCATCCTCTCGGCCGATTTCGGCCGCCTCGCGGACGAGGTCGCAGCGGTCGGTGACGCCGATTGGATTCACGTCGACGTCATGGACAACCACTTCGTGCCCAACCTGACGCTCGGACTTCCGGTCGTGCACTCGGTCCTGAAGCACACGGCGCTTCCGGTTGACTGTCACCTGATGATCGCTGATCCCGACCGGTGGGCGACGAGCTACGCCGAGGCGGGAGCGCGCAACGTCACGTTCCACGCGGAAGCCGCGCACGCACCGATCCGCCTGGCTCGTGACCTTCGCGCCGCCGGCGCGCGGGCCGGCCTGGCACTCAAGCCGGCAACGCCGGTCGAGCCGTTCGCGGACCTGCTGCCCGAGATCGACATGCTGCTCGTGATGACCGTTGAGCCGGGCTTCGGTGGCCAGCCGTTTCTCGACGTCGTACTTCCCAAGGTGCGCCGGGCCCGCGAGCTCGTCCGCGACGGGAATCACGCGGTTTGGGTGCAGGTCGACGGCGGCGTTGACGAGCAGACCATCGACCGATGCGCCGAAGCCGGTGCCGACGTCTTCGTCGCCGGATCCGCGGTCTACGGCGCCGACGACCCGGCCGAGGTCGTCCGCCGACTGCGACAGTCCGCGTCGGCAGTTGCCGACTCCGCCTGGTGGGCACACGCGTGAGCACCGTGCTCGTCGTCGACGATGACGTCGACGTCGCCCGCTTCATCGAGGTCAACCTGCGGCTCGAGGGCTTCGATGTGCTCGTCGCTCACGACGGCCAGGAAGCCTTGGAGGTCATCGGCGAGAGCGTGCCGAACCTCGTACTGCTCGACGTGATGATGCCGCGCATCGACGGCGTTGAGCTGTGTCGCCGGCTGCGCTCCGATCCGCTCACCGCGAGCCTCCCCGTCATCATGTTGACGGCGAAGAGCTTGTCCGCGGACAAGGTCGTCGGGCTCACTGCGGGAGCGGACGACTACATCATCAAGCCGTTCGACACCCTGGAGCTCATCGCGCGCGTGCACTCCACGCTTCGTCGTAACGCCGAGATGCGCGCGGTCTCTCCGCTGACCGGCCTCCCCGGCAACCACCGCATCAACGAAGAGATCGCCTCCCGGGCGGCGGGCAACCAGCAGTTCGCCGTGTGCCACGCCGACCTCGACAACTTCAAGGCGTTCAACGACCGGTACGGATGGCTTCGCGGCGATGACGTCATCGCGCTTCTTGCCGCGTCCCTCAAGGCGGCTGCCGCGGCGGCCGGGCTACCGCAAGCATTCATCGGTCATGTCGGTGGCGACGACTTCGTCGTCATCTGTGCGCCCGACCAGGTCGAGATCCTGACGAGCGTCTGCATCGAGCAGTTCGACGAGGGTGTCCGCGCCCTGCACGACCCGGCCGACGCCGCAGCGGGATACATCTCGATCGTCGACCGGCAGGGCAACGAACGGCGTTACCCGATCGTGTCGGTGTCTGTCGGCGTGGCGATGACCGGCCGGCGCCACTACGCCGACCATCGGGCAATCGTCGCCGTGGCGACGGAGATGAAGGCTGTCGCGAAAGGGAAGGCAGGGTCCGCCGTCGCGATCGACCGGCGCTCGGACACCGGAGAGCAGACTCCGCTCCCCAGCTAGCCGGCCACCGCACCGGCAGATGCGCCGGAGATCCGCGGTGTGTCACAATCGCACCAGAACGCAAGCGCGCTCCGGGATCGGTGCAAGTCCGAACCGGCGGTGACCCGCCCGTCGCATCCTGCGGCGGTCGGCAGTCCGCGACCCGGTCACAGCCAGTGGCCGGTGGACCTGGTGAGACTCCAGGACCGACGGTGAAAGTCCGGATGGGAGGCAGTGCGCGGCGGGCTTCGAGCGCACGCACTCCACGTGCCTCGCAGTCGCCGTTCGCCGACCCTCCCGTCCGGCCAGTGCGTGCGACGACGAGGAGGGACACATGGCGACGAGCGCGGAGATCGCGGCGATGCACCGCGCCATCGAGCTTGCGTCCGGTGCCGTCGGCATCAGCAACCCCAACCCCGCGGTCGGTGCGGTCGTCCTCGACAGCACGGGCAGCGTCGTCGGCGAAGGTGCCACGGCCCCGGTCGGGGGTCCACACGCCGAGATCGTCGCGCTGCAGGCAGCGGGCGAACGTGCCCGCGGCGGAACGCTCGTCGTGACCCTCGAGCCGTGCCGGCATGTCGGCCGTACCGCCCCCTGCACCGACGCCGTGGTCGAGGCCGGCATCGCCCGCGTGGTCTTCGCCGCCAGCGACCCCAATGGGCCAGCCGCCGGTGGGACGGAGGTGCTGCGGGCGCACGACGTCGACGTCGAAGCCGGGGTACTGCTCGAGGAGGCCGAGCGCGACCTCGAGCCGTGGCTCACGGCTGCACGCAGGCAGCGGCCCTACGTGATCTGGAAGTACGCCGCCTCGCTCGACGGCCGCACTGCCGCCGCCGACGGCACGAGCCGCTGGGTCACCGGACCCGAGGCTCGCCGGGACGTGCACCGGCTGCGGCTCGCCTCGGACGCCGTCATCGTCGGCATCGGCACCGTGCTCGCCGACGATCCGCAGCTCACCGTGCGCGACTGGCCGGCGCAGCGCCAGCCGCTTCGCGTCGTTGTCGACGGCAAGGGCCGGGTGCCGCTGTCCGCTCGGGTTCTCGACGCGTCCGCACCAACGTTGGTCGTGGTCGGTGACGACGTGGACCCGGAGCGGGCCAAGGCGCTGCGCGCGACGCCGGCGGAAGTTGTCGACGTTGTCCGGCGCGACGGTCGACTCGATCTGTCCGCAGTCCTCGCGGTGCTCTACGACCGCGGCGTGCTGCGCATGCTCGTCGAAGGCGGCGCCACGCTCGCGGGATCGTTCGTGCGAAGCCGGCTCGTCGACGCGGTGGTCGGCTACCACGCCCCGGCGTTGCTCGGCGCAGGACCTCCCGTTCTCGCCGATGCAGGTGTGACCACGATCGCCGGCGCGTTGCCGCTCGAGGTGCGCGACGTCTCGCGGGTGGGCGCCGACGTACGAATCACTGCCACGACGACCCGAAGCGAGGCATGAGCGTCGTGTTCACCGGCATCGTCGAGGAGCTCGGCACGGTCGTATCCGTCGAGCGCACGGACGACGCAGCGCGCATCGCTGTGCGCGGGGAACTCGTGGGGGAGACGTCGCTGGGTGACTCCGTCGCGGTCAACGGAGTCTGCCTGACGGTGGCACAGCGGTCCGGCGACGAGTTCATCGCCGATGTCATGGACGAGACGTTGCGCCGCAGCAGTCTCGGCGAACTGCAGTCCGGCGACCAGGTCAACCTGGAGCGGGCCGCGACGCTGTCCACCCGGCTCGGCGGCCATCTCGTGCAAGGCCACGTCGACGGCATCGGCCGCGTAGTCGACCGCGTCATCGCTGAGGCGTGGGAGGTCGTGCAGGTGCGGCTCGACAACGGTCTGACGCGATACGTGGTGGAGAAGGGGTCCATCGCTCTCGACGGCGTCAGCCTGACCGTCGCTTCCGTCACTGACGATGTGGTCAGCGTCAGCCTCATCCCCGAGACGTTGCGGCGTACGACGCTCGGCCGCCGTGCTGTGGGCGACGTCCTCAATGTCGAGGTCGATGTGTTGGCCAAACATGTCGAGCGGCTCCTCGCCGCACGATTGGAGCGAGCATGAGCGGGTTCTCCACCGTCGAACGCGCACTCGCCGAGCTCGCCGCGGGGCGAGCCGTCATCGTGGTGGACGACGCCGACCGCGAGAACGAGGGCGACCTCATCTTCGCCGCCGAGATGGCGACGCCGGAGCTCGTCGCGTTCATGGTGCGCTACACGTCCGGCTACATCTGCGTCCCACTCACCGACGAAGACTGCACCCGCCTCGAGCTTCCGCCGATGTACCACACCAACCAGGACAAGCGCGGAACGGCCTACACGGTCTCGGTCGACGCCCGCGAAGGCGTGACCACCGGCATCTCCGCCCACGACCGCGCACTGACGATGCGCCGGCTCGCCGACCCGGAGGCGACACCCGCCGACTTCTCCAGGCCGGGCCACGTCGTGCCGTTGCGCGCGAAAGCCGGAGGCGTCCTGCAACGCTCCGGGCACACCGAAGCAGCGGTCGACCTGTGCCGGTTGGCGGGACTGCGTCCGGCAGGTGTGCTCTGCGAGATCGTGTCGCAGAAGGACGTCGAGGACATGGCGCGGCTCGAGGAGCTCGAGGTCTTCGCCGCAGAACACGACCTCGCACTCATCTCCATCGCTGACCTCATCGCCTATCGCCGTCATCACGAGCGTCAGGTCGAACGGCTGGCCGAGGCCCGCGTCCCGACGCCGCACGGAGAGTTCCGCGCGGTCGGTTACGCCAGCTTGCTGGACGGCACCGAACACATCGCCCTGGTGAAGGGCGAGATCGGTGACGGGTCCTACGTTCTCGTTCGCGTGCACTCGGAATGCCTCACCGGCGATGTCTTCGGCTCGTTGCGGTGCGACTGCGGTCCGCAGCTCGACGCAGCACTGTCCGCCGTCGCCGTGGAAGGCCGCGGCGTCGTGCTCTATGTCCGCGGTCACGAGGGGCGTGGGATCGGGCTGATGCACAAGCTCCAGGCTTACGAGCTCCAGGACGCCGGCGCGGACACGGTCGACGCAAATCTCACCCTCGGCCTGCCTTCCGACGCGCGCGACTACGGCACCGGCGCGCAGATCCTTGCCGATCTCGGGGTGCGGTCCATGCGGTTGCTCACCAACAATCCGGCGAAGCGCGCCGGCCTTGAGGGTTACGGCCTCTCGATCGTCGCGCGCATCCCGTTGCCGGTTCGGGTGACTGCCGACAACCTCCGCTACCTCACGACGAAAAGAGACCGGATGGGGCACGACCTGCCCGGCCTGCCGCCGCTCGACGACGAGGTGACCGAGGCAAGTGCCGACGCCCTGCCGCCGCAGGTCGGCGAACGGGCTGCGCGGCTCGAACCCGCTGCCGTCTACGCCGCCTTGCGCATGGCGCGCGCGTTGTCCCCGTTCGCCGAACCTGCGGTGCTCGGATGAGCGGCAAGGGCGCGCCCGCCGACTCGGCACCCGATGGCCACGGCTTGCGCGTGGCGGTCGTCGCAACGCGTTGGCACCGACAGGTGACGGACGCTCTCGTCGGCGGTGCGCAGCGAGCGCTCGCCGACTGCGGCGTTGAGGATGCCGCTGTCGTCCGAGTGCCTGGCGCGTTCGAGCTCCCGCTCGCCGCGAAGGCACTTGCCCAGCAGCGCTACGACGCCGTCGTCGCGCTGGGCGTCGTCATCCGCGGCGGCACTCCGCACTTCGACTACGTTTGCCAGGCCGCGACGGACGGTCTCACCCGTGTCGGTCTGGACACCGGTGTCCCGGTAGGCTTCGGCGTGCTCACCTGCGACACCGAGGAGCAGGCGTTGGACCGGTGCGGCTTGCCGAATTCGAGCGAGGACAAGGGTCGGGAGGCCGTCTTGGCTGCCGTCGACACCGCGCTGCTGCTGCGCCGGATCCGGCGCGGCGAGGGGCATGAGGAGGCGAACGGCCGCTAGTTGCCGTTCGCCGTTCCGCCGCCGTCCACCCCGCCGTCGAAGGGTTTCGCAGTGCTCTCACTCGTCCTGCCGAAAGGCTCATTGGAAAAGGCAACACTCGACCTGTTCGACGCGGCCGACCTCGCCGTACGCCGCGGGTCCGACCGCGACTATCGCGCGTCGGTGGACGATCCGCGCATCGAGCGGGTGATGTTCCTCCGCCCGCAAGAGATTCCGCGCTACGTCGAGCAAGGCCTGTTCGACCTCGGCATCACCGGCCGCGACTGGGTGTCGGAGACCGATGCGGACGTCGCCTCGGTGTGCGAGCTGCAGTACTCCAAGGCGACCGCCAACCCGGTGCGGGTCATTCTCGCT